>NZ_JBFUCI010000793.1:0-1004 GCF_056405335.1 Variovorax sp. P1_H12_2 | reverse complement strand
CCTCACGGTCGAGCTGGTCAAGGAAGCCACCTACAAGGAACTCTGCGCCGAAATGAAGGCGCAGAGCGCAGGCGCGCTCAAGGGCGTGCTCGGCTACACCGAGGACAAGGTGGTCGCCACCGACTTCCGCGGCGACCCGCGCACCTCGATCTTCGACGCCGAGGCCGGCATCGCGCTGGACGGCACCTTCGTCAAGCTCGTGAGCTGGTACGACAACGAATGGGGCTACTCGAACAAGTGCCTCGAGATGGTCCGCGTGATGGCGAAGTAAGCTCGCGCCACGCCATGAAAAAACGCGCCCTCGGGCGCGTTATTCTTTGGCGGACCGGGCTTGCCCAGACCGGCGCCGGGCCGCCCCAAGCCGGTCTGCGCCCCCTTGGGGGGCAGCGAGTACACGAAGTGACGAGCGTGGGGGCCTATTCAGACCAGCGCCGGGCCGATTCAGACCGGTTCGAGCACGTGGATCAGCCGGCTCTCGGTCCAGTCCTTGACCTTGGCGCCATAGGCAGCCATGTGCGGCGCCGCGGCGTGCGCCTGCAGGTCGGCCAGCGTTTCCCACTTCTCGATCACGACGAAGGTGTCGGCGCCGAAGGAGCCGCGCGAGGCCGGCATGCCCGCCGCGTCGATGGTCGCGGTGTACTCGATGCAGCCTTTCTCGGCCAGCACGGCGGGCCGGTTGGCCCGGTAGGCCTCGAGAATCAGATCGCGTTGGCCGGGCTTGGCCGTGATGACGGCAACGGCGTGAATCATGTGCGGGTGCTCCTTTGGAATGAAGCGTCGAATTTAAGAGCAAAGCGCCGTGCCCGCCTGTCGCGTCGGCGCGTTGGGGCTCAGGCCGGCGCCGGGCCGCCCCCAAGACGGCCTGCGGCCCCCTCGGGGGGGCAGCGACCACACGCAGTGAGGGAGCGTGGGGGCTCAGGCCGGCGCCGGGCCGCCCCAAGGCGGCCTGCGGCCCCCTCGGGGGGCAGCGACCACACGCAGTGAGGGAGCGTGGGGGCTCAGGC
>NZ_JBFUCI010000792.1:0-1005 GCF_056405335.1 Variovorax sp. P1_H12_2 | reverse complement strand
GAGACAGCGTGACGGCATCGGCCCCATAGCGCTCGAAGGCCTCGCGCGCGTACTGCTCGGCGGTCGAGCCGATGTCGCCGCGCTTGGCGTCGAGGATCACCGGCACCTGGGGCGCGTTGCGGCGCATGTGTTCCATCAGTTGCTCGAGCTGCCCCTCGGCCCGGTGCGCGGCGAAATAGGCGATCTGCGGCTTGAAGGCGATCGCCAGGTCGGCCGTGGCGTCGACGATGCGGGCGCAGAAGTCGTAGATCCGGCTGGCGTCGCCCTTGAGCCCGGCGGGGAATTTGGTCGGCTCGGGGTCGAGGCCGACACACAGCAGCGAGCCGTTTTGGCGCTCGGCGGCGCGCAGCTTGTCCAGGAAGGTCATGGACCAATTTTAGGCGGCTGGCACATGAGGTGAGGAGAGCAGGACTCAGGCCGGCGCCGGGCCGCCAGCGCGGCGAAGTCCGCGCTTCGCACGGACGGGCGGCCTGCCGCTCCCCCTCGGGGGGCAGCGACCCACACAAAGTGGGGGAGCGTGGGGGCTACACCTGCTCGGCCGCCAGGCAGAGATCGGACCAGGCCCGGCCCTTGTCGGCCGGGTTGCGCAGCAGGTAGGCTGGGTGGTAGGTGGCGACGACCGGTGTCGCCTGCACGCCCGGCAGGTCCATCGGGACCACGCGGCCGCGCAGCCTTCCGAGCGGGTCGGCGCTCTGCATGAGGCTCTGCGCCGCCAGCGGCCCCATCGCGAGCACCACGCGGGGCGCCAGGGCGTCGATGCTCTCGGCCAGCACGTCGCCGATCGGCCGCGGGCTGGCGGGCTGGCCCGCGGCGACGCCGCGGTGCGTGCGCATCAGGTGCACCGGCGTGGGTCCGCCATGCAGCTGCAGCGCGTTCAGCATGTTGTAGAGCAGCCTTCCGGCGTCGCCTTCGAAGGGCTCGCCGTGCCGGCCATCGAGTTCGGGCGGCATGTCGGCCACGATCAGCCAGCCGCCCTGCGGCGCTGCCGCGGGGTCGCCGCAGACG
>NZ_JBFUCI010000791.1:0-1009 GCF_056405335.1 Variovorax sp. P1_H12_2 | reverse complement strand
GCGCCAGGCTGCGCACTTCCGACGCCACCACCGCGAAGCCCCGGCCCTGCTCGCCGGCCCGCGCGGCTTCCACCGCCGCGTTCAGCGCCAGGATGTTGGTCTGGAAGGCGATGCCGTCGATGACGCCGATGATGTCCACGATCTTGCGCGAGGAGGCGTTGATCGAGCCCATGGTGTCCACCACCTGGCTCACCACGCTGCCGCCGCGCACCGCCACCTCGGAGGCCGAGACCGCCAGCTGGTTCGCCTGCCGCGCGTTGTCGGCGTTCTGCTTCACCGTGCTCGTGAGCTCTTCCATCGAGGCCGCCGTCTCTTCCAGCGAGCTCGCCTGCTCCTCGGTGCGCGACGACAGGTCCTGGTTGCCGGTGGCGATCTGGCTCGACGCCGTCGCGATCGTGTCGGTGCCGCTGCGCACTTCGCCCACGATCTTCACCAGGCTGGCGTTCATCTCCTTCAGCGCCTGCATCAGCTGGCCGGTCTCATCGGTCGTATGCGCCTCGACGCGGCTGGTCAGGTCGCCGGCAGCCACCGATTGCGCGACTTTCACCGCTTCGGACAGCGGCTTCGCCACGATGCGGGCGATCCACAGCGCCAGCACCAGGCCCAGGGCCACGCTGCACAGCAGGATGCCGATGACCCAGAGCCTGGCGTCCGCATAGACCGCGCCCGCCATGTCGCTGGCCTGGGTGGCACCGGCCTCGTTCACCGCGCCCAGCTTGTCGARCATCTGCGCCAGCTCGCGGTTCACCCGCAGGGATTCGCCGCGGATCAGGGCAGTCGCCTCCTCGTTCTTCTGGGCGCGGGACAGGGCGATGACCTTTTCGTGCTCCAGCGCGTACTGGCCCATCGCCTTGACGTATTCGGGGAAGATCTGCTTTTCTTCGGGTTCGGAGATCAGCTTCTCGTAGAAGGAGCGGCTCTTCAGCAGTTCGCCCCAGGTGTCGGCCATCGACTTCTCATAGCCGGCCATCTCGCTGTCCGTGGTGGACTCTCGCTGTCCGTGGTGGAC
>NZ_JBFUCI010000790.1:0-1012 GCF_056405335.1 Variovorax sp. P1_H12_2 | reverse complement strand
GTCATCGCGTTCACAGGAATACCTTCGTGCTGCGCACTGCGGTGCGAGCTTGCTTGGGAGCGGCCCGGCGCGCGCTCATTGAAGAACCTTCGCGCAGCAGCGCTTCGGTATTCGCCTTGGGGACGGCCCGGCGGCTCATGCGGGCACCGTGTATTGAAGTTCGTCAGGAACGGCGACGTCGGTCGGCGTGCGCGGCGCCTCGCCGCCCCCGGTCTTCCAGCGCTTGAGCTGGTAGACCCAGGCCAGCACCTCGGCCACCGCGGTGTAGAGGCCCGAGGGAATCTCGTCGCCGAGGCGCGTGTGCTTGTAGAGCGCCCGCGTGAGCGGCGGCGCCTCGAGGATCGCGACCTTGTTGGCGACCGCGAGCTCGCGGATTCGCTGCGCGACCAGGTCGGTGCCCTTGGCCACCACGCGCGGCGCGCGCATGTCGCCGTCGACGTACTTGAGCGCGACCGCGAAGTGCGTCGGGTTGGTGACCACGATGTCGGCCTTGGGCACTTCGGACATCATCCGGCGCTTGGCGATGGCCTGCTGCTGGCGGCGGATCTGCGCCTTGATGTGCGGGTCGCCTTCGCTTTCCTTGTGCTCCTGGCGCACGTCCTCGCGCGACATGCGCAGCTTCTTGTAGTAGGTCCAGAGCTGCCAGGGCACGTCGACCAGCGCCACCAGCAGCAGCGCGGAGGCGATCAGGGCGCAGCTGCGCGCCACCAGCATGATGGCGTGCGGAAAGGCGGTCGATTCGGGCTGGCCCAGCAGCGCCATGGCCGCCTCGAGGTCGTCCATGATCACCAGGTAGGCGACGCCGCCGATCAGGAGCGACTTGGCCAGCGCCTTGAAGAGTTCGGCCAGCGACTGGGACGAGAACATGCGGCCGATGCCGGCAAGCGGGTCGAGCTTGCCGAAATTCGGCGAGACCGCCTTGCCCGACAGCAGCCAGCCGCCGAGCATCATCGGCGCCACCACGGCGGCCACCACCATCATCGCGAACAGAGGCGCGAGCGCCATCAGGGTC
>NZ_JBFUCI010000789.1:0-1015 GCF_056405335.1 Variovorax sp. P1_H12_2 | reverse complement strand
GGCGGCCGCTGGTCGACGAGTTCTTCGCCAGCCCCGCCGGTGAGAAGCTGCTCGGTTACCTGCGCGAGCGGCTGGACGCCGGTGCCGTGGTCTTCCCGCCGCGGCCGCTGCGCTCCCTCGAGCTGACGCCGCCCGAGGAGGTCCGCGTCGTGATCCTGGGCCAGGACCCGTACCACGGCCGCGGCCAGGCCGAAGGCCTTGCGTTCTCGGTGGCGCCGGGCGTGCCGCTGCCGCCCTCGCTGCGCAACATCTTCAAGGAGCTGGAGCGTGACCTCGGCACGCGGCCGCCGGCGTTCCCGAACCCCGGAGGCAGCCTGGTGGATTGGGCCAGGCACGGCGTGCTGCTGCTCAACACCTGCCTCACGGTGGAGGAGGGCCAGGCCGCCAGCCATTCGGGGCGCGGCTGGGAGGTGCTGACCGACGCGGTGATCCGCCACGTGGCCAGCCGGCCGCAGCCGGTGCTCTTCATGCTCTGGGGCGCACACGCGCAGAGCAAGCGGGCGCTGATCGATACGAATCGTCACAAAGTACTGATCGCCAATCATCCGTCGCCGTTGTCGGCCCTCAGGCCGCCCCTGCCATTCATCGGCTGCGGTCATTTCGGCGAGGCGCGCGCCTGGCGGGAGGCGGGATTGTCGACATCGCACCAGGAAGGCGCCTGATTTTCGTGCGAGAATCGAGGGCTCTCGGAACGCGGGCGGGCGTGGGCGGGCTGTCATCGGCGTGGCTCCCCAAAACCGTGCTATATTCCGAGGTTCGCCGGAGAGGTGGCCGAGTGGTTAATGGCAGCAGACTGTAAATCTGCCCTCTTACGAGTACGCTGGTTCGAATCCAGCCCTCTCCACCAGCGATGAATGGATTTTTGCAGAGCGCTTGACTGTGGCTGTTGCGGTGTCTCCCGATCGAGGGTGGGTGCCACGATGCGGGAGTAGTTCAATGGTAGAACCCTAGCCTTCCAAGCTAATGACGCGGGTTCGATTCCCGTCTCCCGCTCCAGAGGTTCAGGTCGGCGTGA
>NZ_JBFUCI010000788.1:0-1018 GCF_056405335.1 Variovorax sp. P1_H12_2 | reverse complement strand
CCCCCAGGTTGCCCGGCACTTCGTGTCCGGGCGCCCACCCCCTGCCGGGGGCAACACCAGCGGCCCGGCAAAGCCGGTTCCGCGGTGTTTCACGAACAAAGCCCAGCCTTCGGCGGGCTTTTTTTATGCGGGGACGGATTGGGCCAGCGCGACGAATTCGGCGACCGGCACTTCCTCTGCGCGGCGCTGGGTGTCGAAGGTGCCGGCAAAGGCGTGCTGGTCGAGCCATTTGCCGAGGGTGTGGCGCAGCAGCTTGCGGCGCTGGCTGAAAGCGACCTGAACGATCTCGCCGAGGCGCGCGGCGTTCACTGCGGGCGGCTCGGCCAGGGGCACCATGCGCACCACGGCACTGTCGACGCGCGGCGGCGGGTCAAAGCTCTCGGGCGGCACGAACAGCACGTTGTCCATGGCGTAACGCCACTGCAGCATCACGCTCAGGCGGCTGTAGTCGGACGTGGCCGGACGGGCGACCATGCGGTCGATGACTTCCTTCTGCAGCATGAAGTGCTGGTCGGCGATCAGGTGCGCGAAGCCGAGCAGATGGAACAGGATCGGGGTCGAGATGTTGTAGGGCAGGTTGCCGACGACGCGCAGTGGCGCCGGCGAGAATTTCGCAGCCAGCGTGGCGAAATCCACCTTGAGGACATCGGACTCGATCACGTCCAGCTGCCCATGGCCGCGCAGGCGCTGCGCCAGGTCGCGATCGAGCTCGATCACGGTCAGCCGCCCGAGCCGCTCCACCAGCGGCTGCGTCAGCGCCGCCAGCCCCGGCCCGATCTCGACCATCGCATCTCCCGCCTTCGGCGCGATCTCGCGCACGATGGCGTCAATGATTCCCCCGTCGGTCAGAAAGTGCTGCCCGAACCGCTTCCGCGCAATGTGCTTCAAGCAGCGCCCCCGGCCGCGGCCGCAGGCCGCTGGCCCCCTCGTGAAACACCGCGGAACCGGCTTCGCCGGGCCGCTGGTGTTGCCCCCGGCAGGGGGTGGGCGGCTACACGAAGTGAGCCAACCTGGGGGC
>NZ_JBFUCI010000787.1:0-1018 GCF_056405335.1 Variovorax sp. P1_H12_2 | reverse complement strand
CCCTCGCACAACAGCACGGTCTTAAGTACGATGACGGCATCGATCGAAAGATATTCAACCAAGGCAAGCGCTTACGCAAAAAACACTTTTTCCTAGAATCAGTGAATGTTTTTTCAAACATCATGAGTCAATCGCCTCTTATAGAACAGGAGCGATACCTTGCCCTAATCGTGCGGGAGCCAAAGGAAGAAATGCAGCGTATACGACAAATGGTTGCAGCGTGGAAAGCTCAAAGGCCAGACGATTTGACCCCCATAGTCGAAAGAGAACTTAAGCTTCTTCCAAGCATCTTTGCAACTGGCGTTGATGGTCGAAACAGGAATTGGCTTCCCCAGTTATTGCGCCTAGTGCGAMGTGGAAAGGATACTGTAGTGATAGTTGGAGCTCTACACATGATAGGTCCGGGAAACCTCTCGGATTTGCTTCTGGATCACGGTTTCTCTTGTGTTCGGTGTACTTAGTCTCTGAGGGAACACCACCATTTCAGCGCAGGCTCGAGTGATCTGGTTTGAGTACTCAATAGATCGTGCGCTTCACGCCAATTGATTCAGCATTCAACTCAACCCCCACATGCGACAGAGTGCCATGGGATAAGCTTTAAAAGCTTCAACGAAAGGACCTTGCCATGCGCACGCTTTCCCCCAACGCTCTTGCACTTGCCTTCTCTACAGCTCTGTCCGCCTGCGCAGGAGGCCCTGCTGTATCAACGCCGGCATCTGCGCCGCCAAGCGGACCTTGCAACGCCGCACCAGCCCAATTCGCCGTGGGCCGCAATGTGAGCGCAGCGCTTCAAGAAGAAGCCCGCACACGCGCCGGCACCAAAGCCGTCCGGGTGCTGAAGCCCGGGCAGATCGTGACGATGGAGTTCAATGCTGATCGGCTGAGCCTGACTGTGGATGATGCTGGGCGCGTTACGCACGTCAGCTGCGGCTAGAAAAACCGCCGTGAAGCCAGTCAGCGCTTGCGGCTTTTGGCTTCTTCTTTTTCCAACTGCTGAAGCTGCCGCTTGCGCTTGGCC
>NZ_JBFUCI010000786.1:0-1021 GCF_056405335.1 Variovorax sp. P1_H12_2 | reverse complement strand
ATCGTGGACGAGTAGGGCAGCGAGATGCCCAGCGCCTCGAAGGCCGAGCTCATCGTGTTGGCCGTGTACATGCCGCCGCAGGAGCCGGTACCGGGGATCGCGCGCATCTCGATCTCGCGCAGGTCCTCGTCGCTCAGGTTGCCCGCGGCGTTCTGGCCGACGGCTTCGAACACGCTCACGATGTTCAGGTCCTGGCCCTTGTACCTGCCCGGCAGGATGGTGCCGCCATAGACGTAGATCGCCGGCACGTTGGCGCGCAGCATGCCCATCAGGCCGCCGGGCATGTTCTTGTCGCAGCCGCCGACCACCAGCACGCCGTCCATCCACTGGCCGCCGACGCAGGTCTCGATGCAGTCGGAGATCACCTCGCGGCTCACCAGCGAGTACTTCATGCCTTCGGTGCCCATCGCCATGCCGTCGGAGATGGTGGGCGTGCCGAACACCTGCGCGTTGCCGCCGGCCTCCTCGATGCCCGCGATCGCGGCATCGGCCAGCTTCTGCAGGCCCGAGTTGCAGGGCGTGATCGTGCTGTGGCCATTGGCGACGCCGACCATCGGCTTCTTGAAGTCGCCTTCCTGGTAGCCCATCGCATAGAACATCGAGCGGTTCGGCGCGCGGCTCTTGCCTTCGACGATGTTGGCGCTGCGGCGGTTGATCTGGAGCGGTTTGGTGTCCATCGTGGTTCTCGGGTTCGTGATCGGGGGATGCCAAGTATCGGACGATTGATTGATTGCTTCCAATCCTATTTCGGGGTGCTATTGATATGCTTGGCATATGAAAGAAGCATCGATCGACCTGCGCGCCTGGCGCCAGTTCGTGGCCGTCGCCGAGGAACTCCATTTCGGGCGGGCCGCGCTGCGCCTGCACATGACGCAACCGCCGGTCACGCAAGCCATCGCCCAGCTCGAGAAGACGCTCGGCGTGCCGCTGTTCGACCGCACCCGGCGCCGCGTGGCGCTGACGCCGGCCGGCGAGGCGCTGCTGCCCGAGGTGCGCGAACTGCTGGCCCGCGCCCAGGCGC
>NZ_JBFUCI010000785.1:0-1029 GCF_056405335.1 Variovorax sp. P1_H12_2 | reverse complement strand
CCTCGATGCTCTCGGTCTGCACCGAGGGTTCGCGATCGCGGTTCGCCGACAGCCGCTGCAGCGAGCCGCCGGCACAGAACCACTTGCCTTCGCCGACGATGACGACGCTCTTGATCTCCTGGCTGCTCTCGGCGCCGTTGAGCGCCTCGACGCCGGCGGCGTAGATCTCGGGGCCCAGCGCATTGCGCTGCGCGGGATTGGAGATCGTGAGCACCATGGTGCCCCCTTCGCTGGTGCTTTTCAGTTCTGCGCTCATGGTGTGCTTACTCTTCCTGGTGGGTGAGGCTCAGGCCGAGGGCGCCACGGCGGCGCAGCCACGGGCTCGGGCGATAGCGCGGATCGCCGTAGACGGTCTGCAGGTTGAACAGGACCTCGAGCATGTTGGTCGGACCATACAGGTCCCCCATGGCCAGCGGACCTTGCGGGTAGCCGAGGCCGAGCCGGACCGCGAGCTCGAGGTCGGCCGGCGAGCAGACGCCCTGCTGGCACATGTCGGAGGCGATGTTCACGATGGTCGCCACCACGCGCTGGGTGACGAAGCCGCCGCTGTCGCGGATCACGCTGACGGCCTTGCCGTCGCTGGCGAAGAGGGCATGCGCCGCGTCGCGCATGTCGCGCCGGGTGGCCGGATTGGTGGCCAGCACGCGGCGCCTGGTGGCTGCGTCGTCCACCATCAGGTCGATGCCGACCGTGCGGGTGGCGTCGAGCCGTTCCACCGCGGCCACCGTGGTGACGTCGAAGCCGAGCGGCGCGACCAGGATCAGCGCGGCGTCCGATGGCGTGGCGCCGCTCTCGAGCTGCGCGCCCAGCGCGTGCACCAGCCGCAGCAGTTCGGGGCGCCGGGCCGCGCGCGGCGAGACCCAGACCGGCGGCATCGCCCCGACCACCGGAACCGGCGGCTCGGGCGGCTTCTGTATTTCGCCATCGGGATAGCGATAAAAGCCCTCGCCCGACTTGCGGCCCAGCGCACCCGCGGCCAGCCGCTGCGCCGTGATGACGCTGGGCCGGAAGCGCGGCTCCTCGTAGTAC
>NZ_JBFUCI010000784.1:0-1030 GCF_056405335.1 Variovorax sp. P1_H12_2 | reverse complement strand
GGCGCGGGTGCCGCGGCCGGCGCCTCGGTCCGGAACGCCGGCGCCGGTGCGGGCGCTGCCGGCCGCGTGAAGGCGCTCGCGAGGTCTTCCATGCGCACGTTCATGCCGCGCAAGGTCGACAGCGTCATCTTCTGCACTTCGAGCGCCTGGATCGTCGCCTTGAGCGCATGGCCATTCTGCTCGAGCCAGTACTGAACGGTCTTGAGCTCCTGGATGCGCTTGTCGACCTCCTCGACGCTCAGCGTCGGCGCCACCCAGTTCGACAGGCTCGGCAGCCCTGGCACGGCGCTGGGCGTGGTGCTCCCGCCAGCCAGATTCTTCAGGAAGTCGAAACCCGGAACGAACTGACTGAAGGCGAAAGGCTTGCTGGCGTCGCTCATGGGGGGTGCTCCGGAAGTGTGTTTCTTGTGCAGGCAGCTTACTCCAAGCGTCCACGCTTTTGGGCTTGCCGATGGCATCAGGGACTCGCCATCGAGGCCCGGCTTGTGGACAATGGCCGACCAGACACAGAAAGTCACATGTCCATCTTCCACCTCGCCTTCCACGTGCGCGACCTCGACGAAGCCAGGCGCTTCTACGGCGGCGTGCTCGGCTGCGCCGAAGGCCGCAGCACCGACACCTGGGTCGACTTCGACTTCTTCGGCCACCAGATCTCGCTGCACCTCGGCGAGCCCTTCGCCACCGCGCGCACCGGCCGCGTGGGGGACGCGATGGTACCGATGCCGCACTTCGGCATCGTGCTCGAACTGCCCGCCTGGCGCCAACTCGCCGCGCGCCTGGAGGCGGCCGGGGTCGACTTCGTGCTGAAGCCGCAGGTGCGCTTCGAGGGGCAGCCCGGCGAGCAATGGACGATGTTCTTCTGCGATCCCTTCGGCAATCCGATCGAGGCCAAGGGCTTCAGGTCGCTCGACACCGTATACGACGCATGAGCCTTTCGGCCGCGGCACCCCAGCCATCGACGCGCCAGCGCTTCGCCGCGGCGGCCGTGCTGCTGCTGTTCGCCTGCGGCACGGCGCACGCGGTGCAGGAC
>NZ_JBFUCI010000783.1:0-1033 GCF_056405335.1 Variovorax sp. P1_H12_2 | reverse complement strand
GCTTTGCAGCTGGCGGCATCCGTCGGTTCCGCGGCCTGCGCGAAGGTGGGGCTTGCGGAGGCAAGGAGAACGATGGCCAAGAGGCCCATTTTCAAGCGCATGGGGAGACTGCCTGACAGAAGAAGGATTGAAGCTGCCGATTCTGCACCGGCTGCCGGGGGCGCGGCCAGGCCCTAGCGGATATCGACGCCGGTGCCGTCAGCGACATCGATGCCGGAACGGAGGATGCCGCTCTGGCAGCGGTAGGCCAGGATGCCGCGCCCGCGTGCATCCGCGTTGACGCCGAAGGCTGCCGAGCGGGCTCCATTCGCGAGCGAGAAGGGGCTTCCTTCCACCGGGCGCGTGCCGCCGGTGAGCGTATCGAAGACATGGACCAGTTGGGCATGGCCGGTGAGGTTGGCGACAGTGACTTGGAGTTGTGGCATCCGGGGGGGCTGGGTTGGGGTTCACGATGGATTTTGCCCGAGGCCGGTCGCGTTGGGCTCGCCGGTCGCGCGTCTGCCATTCCGGCGGCCCGCAACGGCTGTGGCTGGATCGTGCCGGTGATCGTTGCGCTGGCACCCTCACGACAGACCAACACCTCGCCACGAGGGATGCCCGTCCGCCGGCCGAGGGTGCGCGCTGCTCCCTCTACCCGTCTACCTGCTTTCGAACTCAGGCGGCAGCACGTGGCGATCCAGCGGCGTGTGGCGGCGCCAGTTCATGCCTTCGTTCTCGACCCAGCCGTTCAATGCCCTGGCGTTCAAGGGGCTCCCGTACTGAAGTCGATGGGCGATTTCCGCGACCGCCTGGTAGTAGCCGCGCCGATACGCACCTTCAAGTCCTCGATCCGCCGGTCCGAGGTCGACGCCCGGCGTTGCGGGGCCGCGTGCCATTTTTTCTAGGTCCATGTTGACTCCGGTGATATGCAGTCCCCATTGTTAAGGGGGGCCTTGGACTTGAACAGGGAGCGCCATCGGAATCGTGCTCGGAAAGGGCTCCTTCGAACGCCGTTTGGCCAGTCAGCTGAGGGCCGGCGAAAGCTGGACCGGCA
>NZ_JBFUCI010000782.1:0-1050 GCF_056405335.1 Variovorax sp. P1_H12_2 | reverse complement strand
CGCTTCGGGCGCGCCGAAGGCATAGGGCACGGCACCGCGGTCGGCCTCCGCGCCGGCCGGCGGGCCCGCGTAGCGCGCACGGTAGTCGGCCGATGCCGGCAGGCTGCCGCGCGGCGCGGTCGGGTCGCGCTCGACCAGGTAGGGATAGTCGCCCTTGCGGGTCCAGGGCTGCGAATCGAGCGGCAGCCGGTAGCCCATCGGCGAATCGCCCGGGATCAGGTACATGCGGTCATCGCGCAGGAACCAGGGGCCGGTCTTCCAGCCCGGACCCGCGAGCGCGGGCGCATCGGTGTCGGCGTTGGCGGCCTCGATCGGCAGCATGTAGCCGATCACGGCGTCGAGCTTCTGCGTGAACACGCGTCGCAAACGGACGCGCTCCATCTCGTCGTCGAGCCTGGAGTCGAAGGGGTCGACGTTGACCGGCAGCCGGCGCTCGCGCCAGAGGTAGTAGTAGACGTCCTCGTAGCCGGGCTGGATGTAGCGCTCGGTCAGGCCCAGGCGGTGCGAGAGCTCCGTGGTGAAGCGGCGCGCATCCTCGCTGGTGTAGTGCGTGGGCGTGCGTTCGTCGGCGAAGAGCGCCGGGTTGTGCCACAGCGTCTGGCCGTCGGCGCGCCAGAAGATCGACAGCGCCCAGCGCGGCAGCTGCTCGCCCGGATACCACTTGCCCTGGCCGAAGTGCAGGAAGCCGCCCTTGCCGTATTCGGCCCGCAGCTTGTGCACCAGTTCAGTCGCATAGCCGCGCTTCGTGGGGCCGAGGGCGTCGGTGTTCCATTCGGCGGCGTCGCGGTCGCTGGTGGCCACATAGGTCGGCTCGCCGCCCATCGTGAGGCGCACGTCGCCGGCCGCGAGGCGCTTGTCGACCGCATCGCCCAGCGCCAGCACCTCGGCCCATTGCGCTTCGGTGTAGGGCTTGGTGACGCGCGGCGACTCGTGGATGCGCGTGACCTTCATCTCGTGGCCGAACGCGACCTCGGCTTCGTCGACCGCGCCCTCGATCGGCGCGGCGCTCGAGGGCGTCGGCGTGCAGGCCAGCGGGATGTGGCCTTCGCC
>NZ_JBFUCI010000781.1:0-1051 GCF_056405335.1 Variovorax sp. P1_H12_2 | reverse complement strand
GTGCGCTCCCACGTCCACCCCTTGAAGGGACGCGATGGCGAAGAGCTCGCGATGGACGTGGCGCTCGACGGCGATCCGCAGGCCGAGCGTCTGCTGATCCTGACCAGCGCCTGCCACGGGGTCGAGGGCCACTGCGGCAGCGGTGTGCAGGTGTTCGCGCTGCACGATGCCGAATGGCGCGAGAAGGCGAAGGCGCAGGGTGTGGCCGTGCTGTACGTGCATGCGCTCAATCCGCATGGTTTCTCGCATGGCCGCCGCGTGACGAACGAGGGCTGCGACCTGAACCGCAACTTCTTCGATTTCGCTCAACCGCTGCCGGTGAACGAGGCGTACGCCGAACTGCACGCGCTGCTGCTGCCCGAACAGTGGCCGCCCTCCGCCGCCAACGAGGCCGCGATCACGGCCTGGATCGAAAAGAACGGGGCGACCGCCTACCAGGCGGCCGTGACCCGCGGCCAGTACCAGTTCGAGGACGGCCTGTTCTTCGGCGGCAAGGCCCCGACCTGGAGCAACAACACCCTGCGCGAGGTCTTGCGCACCCAGGTGCAGGCGGCGCGCCAGCTGGCCTGGATCGACCTTCACACGGGGCTGGGTCCCAACGGCCTCGGCGAACGCATCTTTTCCTGCCGGGACGACAAGGCCGCCTATGCGCGCGCCAACGCGTGGTGGGGCACGCCGGCCGCACCCGTGACCTCGATCTACGACGGCTCGTCGACCTCGGCCTTCCTGACGGGGCTGATGTGGGGCTCGGTCTACGAGGAATGCCCGCAGGCCGAGTACACCGGCATCGCGCTCGAATACGGCACCGTGTCCGTGATGGAGGTGGTGGGTGCGCTCCGGGCCGACCATTGGCTGCACAAGCATCCGGAAGCCCCGGCCGATCTGGCGGCGTCGATCCGCTCGAAGATGCTGGAGGCCTTCTACACCGACACCGATGCCTGGCGCGGCCAGATCATCAGCCAGGCCCGCCRGGCCATGTTCCAAACGGTGGATGGGCTCTCCCCGAGGTAACGGGCTCGCCCCCCAGGTTGCCCCGCACTTCGTGTCGGGG
>NZ_JBFUCI010000780.1:0-1051 GCF_056405335.1 Variovorax sp. P1_H12_2 | reverse complement strand
TTTGCACGTTGCGCACCCTCTGCCGYCGGTCCTTGGCGATCGCATCCATCTGCAGCAGGTGCTGCTCAACCTGATCTCCAACGGCATGGACGCCATCGACGAAGCCGCACACARGGTGCGCAGCATTGTGGTCACCGCGATCCATCGCGGTGCCGAGACGGTCGAGATCGCCGTCAACGACAACGGGTCGRGTATTCCCAAGGAGCGGATCGAGCAGATCTTCGGGTCGTTCTTCACCACCAAGCCGACCGGGATGGGCATGGGCCTGTCGATCTCGCGCACACTGGTCGAGGCACACGGAGGGCGGTTGTGGGCCGAGAGCGTGGAGGGTGGCGGCGCCAGCCTGCGCTTTACGCTACCGGTCTCACCGGCCGGCCGGCCAGCGATGGCTGCGCCTGCGCCTGGGCGATCTTCGGAGCAAGTGCGATACACCGCATGAATCGCGCATCCGGACCCGTCCTTGAAGTTCGGCGAGAAGCCCTCTCCAAGGGCAGGCTCCGAATCGCTACTTGGAGGCAACGATCCCCGGGGGCTTCCAGGTGCCTGCACCGGCCGGCAGGATCGAAGGCGGCGATTCCTTGGGCCAGTACAGGCGCATCACCAGGTAGACGGTGTCGTTCGGCGCCGGCAGCCAGTTGGCTTCGAGCGCCTTGCCGGGCGAGTCCTTCTGGATGTAGAGCGTGAGCGAGCCGTCGGCGTTCTTCTTCATCGCCGACACCATCGGCGAGTTGACGAGGTAGCGGTTGATGGGATTCTTGATCAGAAGCTGGCTCTTGCCGTCGTACATCGTCACCGACCAGAAGGCGTTGACAGGCGGCTGCTGCCCGGCGGGGAAGGTGATCGTGTAGTTGTGCTTGCTGGCGTCGATGGTCTCGCCGGTCGCCGTCACGCGGGTGAAGGGATACGCCGCTTCAGCGGGGTCGTTGCCGTAGACGCCGGACTTGGCCGCGGCAGCACGCATCAGCCAGTCGCCCTTGTAGAAGGCACGATCGCCAAAGAACGAACCGACGCTCCAGCCATTGATGTTCTTCACCCCGCTGGCCGCGAACTT
>NZ_JBFUCI010000779.1:0-1054 GCF_056405335.1 Variovorax sp. P1_H12_2 | reverse complement strand
GCATGAATGCGACCGAGAAGGTGATGCTGCGCGAGCTGATCGACCGCATCCGCAAGGACAACCGCACCATCTTGCTGATCGAGCACGACGTGAAGCTGGTGATGGGCCTGTGCGATCGCGTGACCGTGCTCGACTACGGCAAGCAGATCGCCGAGGGCACGCCGGCGGACGTGCAGAGAAATGAAAAAGTGATCGAGGCCTACCTCGGCACGGGAGGGCACTAGATGGCACAGACTCTACTTAAAGTGAGCGGCGTGAAGGTCGCGTACGGCGGCATCCAGGCCGTCAAGGGCATCGACTTCGAGGTCCGCGAGGGCGAGCTGGTGTCGCTGATCGGCTCCAACGGCGCGGGCAAGACGACCACGATGAAGGCCATCACGGGGACGCTGCCTTTCCTCGGCGGCGAGATCGAGTTTCTCGGCAAGAGCATCAAGGGCCGCGGCGCCTGGGACCTGGTCGGCGAAGGCCTGGTGATGGTGCCCGAGGGCCGCGGCGTGTTCACCCGCATGACGATCACCGAGAACCTGCAGATCGGCGCCTATATCCGCAAGGACAAGGCCGAGATCGCGAAGGACATCGACCGCGTCTTCGCGACCTTCCCGCGCCTGAAGGAGCGGGCCACGCAACTGGCCGGCACCATGTCGGGCGGCGAGCAGCAGATGCTCGCGATGGGCCGCGCGCTGATGGCGCGCCCCAAGGTGCTGCTGCTGGACGAGCCGTCGATGGGCCTGTCGCCGATCATGGTCGACAAGATCTTCGAGGTCGTGAAGCAGGTCTACGACCAGGGCGTCACCGTGCTGCTGGTCGAGCAGAACGCCAGCCGCGCGCTGCAGCTGGCCGATCGCGGCTACGTGATGGAGTCGGGCCTGATCACCATGAGCGGCGACGCCAAGATCATGCTCAGCGACCCCAAGGTACGCGCTGCGTACCTTGGGGAATAGTTGCTCGCCCCCAGGTTGCCCGGCACTTCGTGTCCGGGCGCCCACCCCCTACCGGGGGCAACACCGGTGGCCCGGCAAAGCCGGTTCCACGGTGTTTCACCAACGGGCCTGGC
>NZ_JBFUCI010000778.1:0-1073 GCF_056405335.1 Variovorax sp. P1_H12_2 | reverse complement strand
CCTCCCCCGCTGCTGCCGTTCTCAGCCTGATCGCCGAAGACATGGCCAGCGTCGATCTCGTGATCGCCCGCCGGCTCGACACCGGCGTCCCGCTGGTGAGCCAGGTGTCCAGGTACATCATCTCCGCCGGCGGCAAGCGGTTGCGACCGGCGCTGCTGCTGCTGATGGCGGGCGCCCTCGACTATCGCGGCGAACAGCGCTTCAATCTCGCCGCCGTGGTGGAGTTCATCCACACCGCCACGCTGCTGCACGACGACGTGGTGGACGAGTCCACGCTGCGCCGAGGCCGCCCCACCKCCAACGAATCCTTCGGAAACCCCGCCAGCGTGCTGGTCGGCGACTTCCTGTACTCCCGGGCGTTCCAGATGATGCTGGACGCCGATGACGTGCGCGTGATGCAGATCCTCGCGGAGGCGACCAACGTGATCGCCGAAGGCGAAGTGCTGCAGTTGATGAACATGCACGACGCCACGCTCGACGAAGAAGCCTACCTGAAGGTGATCCGCTCGAAGACCGCCAAGCTGTTCGAGGCCAGCACCCGGCTGGCCGCCGTGCTGGCCGGCGTGCCCCCCGACGTCGAGGAAGCCTGCGCCGCTTACGGGCAGGCACTGGGCACCGCCTTCCAGGTCATCGACGACGTGCTCGACTACGCCGGAGATGCCAACGAAACCGGCAAGAACGTCGGCGACGACCTGCGCGAAGGCAAGACCACGTTGCCGCTGATCCTGGCGATGCAGCGCGGCACGACGGAGCAACGCGCGCTGATCCGCACCGCCATCGAGGCCGGCGACACCACGCAACTGCCGCAAATCGTCGCCATCGTGCGCGAAACCGGCGCCCTGGAAGCCACGCGCGCCGCAGCGGCGGCCGAAGCGCAACGCGCCATCGACGCACTTCGTGGTTTTTCTGCAAATTCGCACTCCGCGGCTTTGCTACAATTGGCGGCTCAGTTGTTAGAGCGACGCGCCTGATTCAACTCACGAGAGTGAGTGCCACGGACGATTCCCTTTTCTTGCAACCACCATCGGGGTGTAGCTTAGCCTGGTAGAGCGCTACGTTCGGGACGTAGAGGC
>NZ_JBFUCI010000777.1:0-1088 GCF_056405335.1 Variovorax sp. P1_H12_2 | reverse complement strand
GGGCCGCCCCAAGCAAGCGAGCACCCCCTCGGGGGGCAGCGACGACACGCAAGTGCGGAGCGTGGGGGCCACACCCCCCAGAGCCTATGTCGAACACGTCGCCATCTGGGTCCGCGACATTCACTGGCACATCAAGTTTTTCCGCGACGTCTGCGGCATGGTCATGCGAGAAGTACAGGGCACCGTCGAGGAGCCCATCCAGTACTGGACGCTCGGCGGCATGCAGTTCATGGCCAAGCCGGACTACGCCGGCCCCGAAGGCCGCCTCGGCCATCTGGGCGTGATGTGCGAAGACCTGGAAGCCGCACTCGCCGCCGCGCAGGCCTTCGGCGTCACCGAGATGTCGCAAGGCCGCAACTGGCTGCGCCTGCCCGATGGCCTGGCCGTCGAGTTCATCCAGGCCAGCCCCGGCGCAGTCGCCAAGGCCCTGGCCATCGATCCCCGCGCCTGAATTTTTTCAATTGCCCAGAGACACCCACCATGACCACCCTCACCATCGAAGACAAGTATTGGGACGATGCCGTCGTCGGCGAAGAATGCACCAGCCCGCCCTATGAAGTGACCGAAGCCCGCGTGATGGCGTATGCCGACCTCACCGGCGACCACACGCCAGTGCACACCGACGAGGCCTATGCCCGCACCACGCCGTTCGGCACCCGTGTGGCCCACGGACTGTTCGGCCTGTCGGTCGCTGATGGCCTCAAGACCCAGAGCGACATGCGCTTCATGCCCGGCATGTCGCTGGGCTGGGAATGGAGCTTTGTCGCCCCCATCAAGCTCGGTGACACGGTGCGGGTGAGGTTCCATGTCGGCACCAAGCGCGAGTCGAAGAGCAAGCCGGGCTGGGGCATCCTGGTGCTGCCGTCGGAGCTCGTCAACCAGCGCGATGAAGTCGTGCAAAAGGGCGAGCACCGCGTGATGGTGCCGAGGAAGACGGCATGAACGCGGCACGACAACAAGCGCTGCCGCTGGCCGGCATCCGCGTCATCGACTACAGCCACTTCCTGGCCGGCCCTTACGTCGGTCGATGCCTCGCGGCACTGGGCGCCGAAGTCATCAAGGTCGAGCGCCCCGGCACCGGTGACGCG
>NZ_JBFUCI010000776.1:0-1091 GCF_056405335.1 Variovorax sp. P1_H12_2 | reverse complement strand
GCGCCGCGGCGGGAGGCGCCATGGCCGGCTCCGCGGGCAGGGCTGCGGGCTGTTGAGCGACGGCGGCAGCGACGGCCTCGGCCGGCGCCGCTTCGGCGGGCTCCGGCTGGCGCCACCAGAGGAGCTTGACGCCCATCTCGTCGAGCATGGCGCGCTGCCGCGCGTCGAGGTGCAAGGCTTCGGTCGTCATTTCAATCCGCCCCAGGCGCTGGGTGATTCTTGGAGGCGCAGGCTCATGACGACCGCGTCCTCGCGGATGCCGCCGTGCGCGGGGTAGTAGCCCTTGCGCGTGCCTACGCGCCGAAAGCCGTTGCGTTCGTAGACCGCGAGCGCGCGAAGGTTGCTGGCGCGCACCTCGAGCCAGAGCCACTGCGCGTCGAGCCCGCGCGACCAGCCCGCGAGCGCCTCCAGCATCAGCGGTGCCCAGCCCTGGCCCTGGAAGGCCGGCGCGACCGTGATGTTGAGCAGGTGCACTTCGTCGACGCCCTTCATGGCGATGAAGTAGCCGATCAGCGTCTCGCCGCTGCTGCGCGCCATCGCGCGGCTCCACAGCGCGCGCGCGCCGCGCGGCGCGGACGCCGAAGGCTCGCTGTCGGGCGCGGGCGCCACCAGGCATTGGCAGTGGTAGCCGGCCGCCAGCGAATCGGTGAAGTTCGCCGGCGTCCAGGGATGGCTGAAGGCGCTCTGCTCGATGGCGCAGACGGCGGGAATCCGTTCGATCGTGATCGGCTCGAGGCGCGCCTCGCGCGGCTGCTGCAGGACAGCACTCATCGCACGACTCCCGCCTTCAAGGCCGCGCGCTCCTCGGTCGTCTGCGCCACCTTGTCGCGCACGTAGAGCGGCCAGGCCTCGGCCGGGGCCACCGTGCGGCCGGCGGCCAGCAGCGCCGGGGCCAGCCGCAGCATCGCGGCGGCAGTGGGCAGCACCTCGTGGCGCGCCACCGCATGGGGCAGGCGCTCGCCGTACGCGTCGAAGGCATTGCCGGCCAGCACCCAGCCGTCCGGCACCACGACGCCCTCGGGCGCCAGCAGCTCCGCCTCGCTGGCGCAGATTTCGACCCCGAAGTCGTAGCCGGCCGCGTAGACCTGGTC
>NZ_JBFUCI010000775.1:0-1097 GCF_056405335.1 Variovorax sp. P1_H12_2 | reverse complement strand
CCCTGGTCGTCGATGCGCACATCGGCATGGCGGAGAGTCGCTTCTTCATGGGTGTCAAAGCCTTTCGAATCCGATTTCCCCGAGGACCTTCTTCCAGAAGGCGTTCTGCTCGACGACGAGCCTGGCGAACCCTGCACGCGACATCGGACTCGGGATCGCGCCCAGCTTCTCGATCGCGGCGATGACGCCGGGGTCGCCCAGTGCTTCGCGCACCGCCTGATGGAGCTGATCCAGGATCCGGGGCGGCGTGCCCGCCGGGGCCCCCAGTCCGAACCATGAGGGGTTGTTCATGGCCGGCAGGCCCAGCTCGGCGTAGGTCGCCACCTGGGGCAACAGCGCGAGCCGCTGTTTCGCCGCCACCGCCAGCGGACGGATCTTGCCGGCCTGGATCAGCGAGGCGGACGAAGGGATGTTGTCGAAGACCGCATCGATCTGTCCCGATACAAGATCGGTCAAGGCCGGCCCCAGTCCCTTGTACGGCACGTGCAGCATCTGCGTGCCACTGACATGCCTGAACAATTCGCCATTGACGTGGCTCAGCCCTCCATTGCCGGACGAGCCGAACGAATACCGGCCCGGATGCGCCTTGAGTTCCTTGACGAATGCCGACAGATCGGCCGCGGGAAAAGAAGGTCGGACCACCAGCACATTGGGCACGTCGGCCATGTTGCTGATGGGGGCGAAATCCTTGACCGGATCGTAGGCCGGCCTGGCATACACATTGGGGTTCACCGCATGCGAACTCTCCACCACCATCACCAGCGTGTAGCCGTCCGCCGGCTCCCTGGCCGCGTAGGCACTCCCGACCGAACCACCGGCGCCGGGCCGGTTCTCCACGACGAAGGGCTGGTTCAACAAGGCACCCAGCCGGGTCGCGATGATGCGGGCCAACAGGTCGGTGGTGCCCCCCGGCGCGTAGGGCACCACGACCCTCACCGGCCTGTTCGGGTAGTTCTGCGCATGGGCCCGCAGGGCCAGCGCGCCACCGGCCAGGATCGACGCGACAAGAGTTCTTCGCTTCATGTCTCCAGGTCTTTCACTTCGAACGAAGATCTCGACCGGTCCCTGGCCGGATTGACCAGGCTGCTTCCAGCGTC
>NZ_JBFUCI010000774.1:0-1106 GCF_056405335.1 Variovorax sp. P1_H12_2 | reverse complement strand
GTCCTGGAGGACTTCGACGACCTGTCGGGCTACCAGGTCTATGCCTGCGGCGCGCCGGTGGTGGTCGATGCCGCGAAGCACGACTATGTCGCGCAGCGCGGCCTGCCGGAAGACGAGTTCTACGCCGACGCCTTCACCACCGAGGCCGACAAGGCCCTGCCCTGAGACACACGCGATGGAATCCATGAAAGCCAGACACTTCCTGCTGACCCTCCTGTCGGCCGCCACCCTGCTGGCCACCGGCCAGGCGAGCGCCCAACAGCGGCCGATCCGGCTGATCGTGCCCTATGCCGCGGGAGGGCCGATCGACGTCACGGCGCGGGTGCTGGCCGAGCGCGTCAAGGACTCGCTGGGCACGGTCATCATCGACAACAAGCCCGGCGCCGGCGGCAACATCGGTGCCGACGCGGTGGCCAAGGCCGCTCCCGACGGCCTGACCATCGGCATCGCGGCCACCGCCACTAACGCGGTCAATCCCTGGCTCTACGCCAGGATGCCCTTCAACGCCGCCACCGACTTCGCTCCGGTGACGCAGATGGTGCGGGTGCCCAACGTGCTGGTCATGAATGCCGAGACCGCGCAGCGCCTGAAGATCAACACGCTGGCCGACCTGATCGCCTACGCCAAGGCCAATCCGGCCAAGCTCAACTACGGCAGCGGCGGCAACGGCAGCGCCGGCCACCTGGCGGGCGAATTGTTCAAGAAGGAAGCGGGCATCTTCGCGGTGCACATTCCCTACAACGGCGGCAACCCGGCGCAGCTTGCGCTGCTGTCGGGTCAGGTCGACTTCAACTTCGACAACCTGGCGACCGCAGCGCCGAACATCCGCTCCGGCAAACTGAAGGCGATCGCGGTCACGACCGCGCAGCGCAGCAGCGCGCTGCCGGAGGTACCGACGGTGGCCGCCACGCTGAAGGGCTTCTCGATCGACACCTGGTGGGGCCTGGTGGCACCGGCCGGCACGCCGCCCGAGGTGGTCGCCAAGCTCAACCACGCCTTCGTCGCCGCGCTCGAATCGCCGGAGACCAAGACCCGCTTCGCATCACTGCTGGCCGAACCGGTGGCCAGCACGCCCGATCAGTTCGGCGCCTTCATGAAGAGCGAAC
>NZ_JBFUCI010000773.1:0-1113 GCF_056405335.1 Variovorax sp. P1_H12_2 | reverse complement strand
ACCGGAACCGATCGCGACACGGTGCTCGTGGGCAAGAATGTGATCGACGGCCACAAGCTGCAAACCGGCGTGGTGGACGCCACCATCGAAGAGCTGGACCGGATCCCGCGTCCGGCGGACATGCGGCCGCAGAGCGAGCTGTTCCCGCGGTACCAGGAACGCCGGCGCGGCCCGGTCGAGTTCACGGTGTGGCGCGTCGAGTGCGACATCATCAGCGTGAAGCAGGAGGCCGATGGCGACTATCACCTGGTGCTTCTCGGTGCCGGTGGCAAGCAGATGATTGCCGAGGTGCCAACACCGCGCGCACCGTTCGTCGCGGCCAATTGCCCCTGGCTCGAGAACATCCGGGTCGCCCGCCAGGCCGTGGACGACAAGCTGATCGCCACGCTATCGCCGCACGACTTCGTGCAGCTCGATGACATGCTGGTGCCGCGCGACGCGGTCATAGGAGCGCCGCTCCAGCCGCTCGCGTTGGAGCGGTTGCCACCTTCGTTTGTGACGCGGGATGCACTCGACGCGGAGGACATGCCCACGTTCGCCGCGAAGGTGAAGCCAACACGCACGCGCATCACAGGCGTCGGTTTTTTTGACAAAGTTCACGGCCAGACCGGGGTCTCTCCACTCAACGGCATCGAGCTTCATCCCATCCTGAAGATCGAATGGCTGTAGCTCGGGAGATCACTTCTTTGGCGACTTGCCTGCGCGCTTCGCAGGCACCGGCGGCAACGGGCGGCGCTCGTGGATCTTCTTGTCGTCTGGCGCCACCGGCGGTTCGGGGGTCAGGTCGACCTGAACGACTCGGAAAGGGGGGAGCGACGGAGCGACGGCCGCGCCGGCCTTGCTGCGGCGCTGCTGGCGCTTGCGCGAAGGCGGGCTGCTTGGCGCGGTCACTTCATCGCTCCAGACACTGTTCCAGGACCACACTTTCCCTGCCCTCGGACCGCGCAAGATCTCTTTCCCTCGACGATCGCGTGGACACTTGGCGCAGCGAGGGGAGGGACATGCGGACCAAACAGCATGACCATGACCTGTATGTCAAATTGATGCACGGTAGGGGGGTCCTTTGGGCGGCCTCGTAGGCTAGCATGTGCTCGCCCACACCGGTTAATAGTG
>NZ_JBFUCI010000772.1:0-1122 GCF_056405335.1 Variovorax sp. P1_H12_2 | reverse complement strand
CGCCGTAGCTGAGTGTCTGCGCTTCGTCCGCCATGCCGGCCACCGAGGTCTGGTAGCTGGTGCCGCCGTCGCTGCGCCGCGCCACCGAGGCCGACGCCGAGGCCGCCCGCGGCCCCGTGCCCAACGGTATGGAGACCGTGAACATCACGATGTTGGCCATCGTGGCCGCCTGGGCCGGGCCGCCCAGCGGCTGCGAGCCCAGGCCGAACAGCGCGCCGGTGCGCTGTCGCCCGATGCTCACGCCATAGCTGACGGAACGGTAGGTGTTGTTGTAGCTGAACTGGAACTGCGTGTCGCGGTCCTTGTCGACGCCGTGGTAGTCGCTGACGCCCGCCGTGAGGAACAGCTGGCCGTAGTTGCCGAGGCTCTGGCTGACGTTGGCGACGATCTGGCTGCGCAGCTGGAAGGTGCTCGAGCGCCAGACCTGTCCGCTGTCATGCGCGCTGAGGGAACCGAGCGCATCGGCCATCTCGCGGAATCCGTCGGTCGAGTAGCGGTAGCCCGCGAGAGCGAAGTTGGTGCCCGTGGGCTGGAAGGACTGGCTGTAGGTCAGCTCCGCGCGCCAGCCGGTCAGGTTGCTCCCGCCGGCCGGGTCCTTGGCGATCGAGTAGGTCGCATTGGCGCCGAGCGCGCCGATCGGCGTTCCCATCACGGCACCGGCCAGCAGCGCCTGGTAGTCACCGGCCGCGCGGACGCCTGCGTTCGCGGTCAGCGAATTGGTGAGACCGCGCTGATAGGTCAGTTCGCCGAAGGCGGCCCGGCTGTCGGCGACGTTGCGCACGCGCCCCACCGTGGCAGCATAGCGCGACGCGCCCGGGCGCATCGAATCGGGCACGGCGGAAAACGGGACCCTGAAGCTCGACACGCGGCCATCGGCCTCCGTGACGATGACCTGCAGGTCGCCCTGGAAGCTGGTCGGGTACAGGTCGTCGATGACGAAGGGCCCGGGCGCGACGGTGGTCTGGTAGATCTCGTTGTTGCCCTGGCGCACCACCACCCGCGCGTTGGTCGAGGCGATGCCGCGTACCACCGGCGCGAAGCCGCGCTGGGAATCCGGCAGCATGCGCTCGTCGGTGGCCACCTGGGCACCTTCGAAGCCGACCGAGCTGAACAGCGTGCCGC
>NZ_JBFUCI010000771.1:0-1125 GCF_056405335.1 Variovorax sp. P1_H12_2 | reverse complement strand
GGGCCCTCCTTCCACAAGAACCCACCACGCTGAACCCATGAACACCCCGATCCCGAAACCCTTGCTGCTGGCCTCGATGCTGATCGCGGCCCTGCCCGGCGCCGCCTTCGCACAGCCCTCCGCCTGGCCCGGCGCCAAGCCGATCACGCTGATCGTTCCCTATTCGGCGGGCGGCAGCGTGGACTTCAACGCACGGCTGGTCGCAACCAGGCTCGGCGAACGCCTCAAGCAGTCGGTCGTGATCGAGAACGTGACCGGCGCGGGCGGCGCCATCGGGGTCGCCAAGGCGGTGAATGCGGCGCCGGACGGCTACACCCTGGTCGCAGGCCCGGACAGCGCGATCGCGATCGGAAAGTTGATCAACCCCGCTGCCTTCAAGTTCGACCCGCTGAAGGACCTGGCGCCGGTGGGCATGCTGAACACCGCGCCCATGGTGCTGGTCGCCCGGCCGGGCCTGCCGGTGAAGGACTTCGCCGACTTCGTCAAGCTCGCGAAGGCCGCGCCCGGCAAGTACAACTACGCCACCTCGGGCGTCGGCACCGTGCTGCAGCTGGCGATGGAACTGCTGAAGGAGCGCACCGGCATCTTCGTCACCCACGTGCCCTACCGCGGCGGTGCCCAGATCGCGACCGACGTGATCGGCAACCAGGTCGACCTCGCGATGCTGGTCAGCACCAGCGCCATCCCGCATGTGAGCGGCAACCGGCTGAAGGCGCTCGGCGTGACGGGCGGCCAGCGGCTCGACGCGCTGCCGCAGGTGTCCACCTTCAACGAGATGCCGGGCCTGAAGGGCTACTCGATGGTGAGCTGGACCGGCATCTTCGCGCCGGCCGGAACGCCGGCGCCGATCGTGAGCCGCCTCAACCAGGAACTCAACGCCGTGCTCAAGGACCCCGAAGTGCGCGCCAAGCTGCAGGAGCAAGGCGCCATCCCCGGCAGCGGCTCGCCCGAGGAGCTCGCCCAGTTCGTCAAATCGGAATACGCCCGCAACCAAAAAATCGTGCAAGCCGCCAACATCAAGGAGTAGGCAGCAGGCCCCCGGCCGGCGCAGCCAGGCCCGTTGGTGAAACACCGCGGAACCGGCTCCGCCGGGCCGCTGGTGTTGCCCCCGGTAGGGGGTGGGCG
>NZ_JBFUCI010000770.1:0-1127 GCF_056405335.1 Variovorax sp. P1_H12_2 | reverse complement strand
GTTCGATTCATCTCTCCGGCACCAAACAAAAGCCCCTGATTCGCAAGAGTCAGGGGCTTTTTGCATTTGTCGGCACAGATCGCAGATGCCTCCCCACCTTCTGCTGCAGCCCGGCCTTCAGTTGGCGTTCTTCTTGGGACGTCCAGCTTTCAGCGGGGACAGCGAATCGACCGCACCATGCAGTTGGGYGTCGGTGAGTCGTTGAAGCGCCTGCAGCCCGGCTCGCAGAAGTTCATTCTTCTTGACGGGMCGCYTGAAACCTARCGYGCGGWCCTTGAGGACGGCWATCAGCYYGAAGTCCTGCTTGGGCATCGCGAAACGGTCGCGCACGAGCTTCGCTCTTGTCTTGGCGTCGTCGCGCACAGCATCGGGCGTGGCTGCGCGGAAGGAGATCGTATTTGCCGGTTCTTCCGCAATACGGGGTGAAACTGGTGGCGGCGCGACCACGGCCTTCACTGCCTTGGCCCTCGAAGGTCCAGCCTTCTTCGCTGTCATCATCTTCTGGGGCAGCGCGGCGGCCTTGACGCCGACTTTGGTCGGTGCCGTCCTCTTGGTCGGTGTCACCTTCTTGGCCGGTGCTGCCTTCCTCGTCGGTGCCGCCTTCTTGGTCGGTGCCGGCTTCTTGGCCGGTACTGCCTTCTTGGCCGGTGCAACCTTCCTGGTCGGTGCCGCCTTCTTGGCCGGTACTGCCTTCTTGGCCGGTGCCGCCTTCTTGGCCGGTGCGGCCTTCTTGGCCGATGCTGCCTTCTTGGCCGGGGCCGCCTTCTTGGTCGGTGCTGCCTTCTCGGCTGATGCTGCCTTCTTGGCCGGTGCCGCCTTGTTGGCCGGTGCTGCCTTCTTGGTCGGTGCCGCCTTCTTGGTCGGTGCCGCCTTCTTGGCCGGTGCCGCCTTCTTGGCCGGCGTCGCCCTTTCTGCCGAGGACGGAGTGACCACCGATTGTGTCGGCACGGGCGTTCGAGACGATGGCGTCTTGGCGGCCGGCTCGCTGGTGGCGGCTACTTCGACACTGGGCCACGGCGCCTTGTTGAACTCCAACACCTCATGAGCCACCAGCACCTCGGCCGGCGGGTTCGATGCCAGTTCCGTTGCGACAGGGATTGCAGCCTCTGCCGGCGGCTGGACCGGCG
>NZ_JBFUCI010000769.1:0-1137 GCF_056405335.1 Variovorax sp. P1_H12_2 | reverse complement strand
GGTCTGAGGATCGTCATTGCGCGTCGACAGCGCACGCGCGGCGGCGAAACCGCCAAGCCCCAGCGGCGACACCGTCGATTCGGCGCCGCCCGCGATCATCACGTCGGCATCGCCATACTCGATCATGCGGGCGGAGGTTCCGATCGCATGCAGGCCGGTGGTGCAGGCCGTGACGACCGCGATGTTCGGGCCCTTGAATCCATACTTGATGGAGACATGGCCCGAAATCATGTTGATGATGGACGCCGGCACGAAGAACGGCGACACGCGGCGCGGGCCGCGGTTCACCAATTCGGCGTGGGTGTCCTCGATCAGCGGCAGGCCGCCGATACCGGAGCCGATGTTGCAGCCGATGCGAACCGCATCTTCTTCGGACAGCGCATCGCCGGTCGGCAGCCCGCTGTCCTGCACCGCCTGGATGGCGGCGGCAAGCCCGAGATGGATGAAGCGATCCATGTGGCGCGCTTCCTTCTCGGGAATGTAGTCCTTGATGTCGAAACCCTTCACTTCGCCTGCAAACTTGCAGGAGAAGGCGCTCACATCGAACCTGGTGATGGTGTCGATGCCCGACTTCCCGGCCAACAGGTTGGCCCAGGATTCGGCAACGGTATTTCCGACAGGAGCGAGGCAACCGAGTCCGGTCACGACGACGCGGCGTTTGGTCATGCCGGCAAACCTTTCTGGGAAGCTGAGACCTCTGGCCGGTGCATGCAGGCGTGGAAGCCGCAGCCCGGAAGGACGGAACTCAGCGTGGCCAATCAGGCCTTTTGATTCTTGGTGGCGTAGTCGACGGCGTTCTRCACAGTCGTGATCTTCTCGGCGTCTTCGTCCGGGATCTCGATGCCGAATTCGTCTTCGAGCGCCATCACGAGTTCGACCGTGTCGAGCGAGTCCGCGCCGAGATCGGCCACGAAAGCCTTTTCGTTGGTGACCTGGGACTCTTCAACGCCGAGTTGTTCGGCAATGATTTTCTTGACACGTGCTTCGATATCGCTCATTTGGTTCCCTCTGAGGGTTGTAGGTAATCGGTTGATTTTAGCCGGCCGCATTGTGGCATTTGCCGCACGGCCGTGGGTGAAAGGTCTTGCGCTCGGGGGGCTACATGTGCATGCCGCCGTTCACGTGCAGTTCCTGCCC
>NZ_JBFUCI010000768.1:0-1140 GCF_056405335.1 Variovorax sp. P1_H12_2 | reverse complement strand
GGCTGCGCGCCGCGCGCTGCGGGCTGGCGGCGCGCGGCGGCCTGGTACTCGCGCGCCTGCTCGCCGTGCACCGCAGCGAGGGCCACGGGGTTATAGATCAACGCCACCGCGCCCGAGGCCAGCACCGAGATGGCAGCCATGCCGGGCAGCCGCGACAGCTGCGGTCCGAGGTTCTTGACCACCACTTCCTGGTTGCCCAGGACTTCGTCCACGTGCAAGGCGACGCGCTGGGCGGCGCTTCGCACGATGACGATCGTGTTGGCCTTGGACGGCGCGCGCTCGCTGCGCGCGGAGGACTGCAGCAGCGCTCCGGCCCAGTAGAACGGCACCTGCTCGCCGCCGAAGGCGTAGCGCTGTTCGAGGTAGGCGGACTCGAGGTCCGAGGCGCTGGCGCGCAACACCAGCTCGACCAGGTTGGAGGGCACGCCGACCGAGGTGCCGCCGGCGCGCAGCATGACCACGTGCGTCACCGCGGTGGTCAGCGGCAGCACCAGCTTGAAGACCGTGCCCTGGCCAGCCTGGCTGTGGATCTCGATGCGGCCGCCGAGCGCGGCGACTTCGGCCCGCACCACGTCCATGCCGATGCCGCGACCGGCCAGTTCGGACACCTGCTCGGCGGTCGAGAAGCCGGGCTGGAAGATCAGCTCGGCCGCATCCGCGTCGCTGATCGGCTGCCCTTCGGCGACCAGCCCGAGCGCGCGCGCGCGGGCCGCGATGCGCGCATGGTTGAGGCCGGCGCCGTCGTCGCGGAAGCTCACCGAGACGTCGTTGCCTTCATGGTGCAGCTCGATGACGATCAGGCCGCTGGCGTCCTTGCCGGCCTTCTCGCGCGCCGCCGCGTCCTCGATGCCGTGTGCCACGCAATTGCGCAGCAGGTGCTCGAAGGCGGGTGTCATGCGGTCCAGCACGCCGCGGTCCATTTCGATCGAACCGCCGGTGATGTCCAGGCGCACCTGCTTGCCGGTCTCCTTGGAGGCCTGGCGGACCACGCGGTACAGCCGCTCGGAGATGCCTTCGAATTCCACCATGCGCGTGCGCAGCAGTCCGCGCTGAAGCTCGMGGGTCTGGCGCGCCTGGGCGCTCAGGTCGTCTTCGGTCGCCTGCACGGTCTTCTGGAGCGTGCGCTGCACGGTCGCCACG
>NZ_JBFUCI010000767.1:0-1149 GCF_056405335.1 Variovorax sp. P1_H12_2 | reverse complement strand
TCCTCGGGCACCGCGTTGGAGACCACGGGCACGTAGCGCAGGTTGGGCATCTGCTGCAGTTGCGTGCGCACCCAGTCGTCCATGTACAGATCCTCCGGCCGCCGGCCGCCCCAGTACAGGGTCGCCGGACGTTCGATGCCCTTGAATTTCATGTGCTCCAGCAGCGCCTTGATCGGCGCGAAGCCGGTGCCCGACGCCAGCAGCACCAGCGGTTTGTCGGAATCCTCGCGCAGGAAGAAGCTGCCGTAGGGGCCCTCGATGCGCAGGATTTCCTTCTCCTTCATGTCGCCGAAGACGTGGTCGGTGAACTTGCCGCCCGGCAGGTGCCGGATGTGCAGCTCGAGCCCGGTGCCTGCCTGCTGCAGCGTGTGCGGCGCATTGGCCATCGAGTAGCTGCGCCGTGTGCCGTCGCGCAGGATGAACTCCACGTACTGTCCGGCATGGAACTGCAGTGGCTCCCCGGCGGGCAGCTGCAGGCGCAGCAGGACCACGTCGTGCGACTGTTTCGCGAGCGCCAGCACCCGCACCGGCATCTTGCGGATCGGGAAGGCGCCGGCCTCGGTGACCTGGCGCGATTCGAGCACCACGTCGCCTTCCGCCCGCGCGCAGCAGGTCAGCACGTAGCCGGCCAGCTGCTCCTCGGCGCTGAGCGCCTTGCTCTGATGTGGGCCCAGGGTGACCTTGCCCGACAGCTTCTTGCACTTGCAGGAGCCGCAGGCGCCGTCCTTGCAGCCATAGGGAAGGCCAATGCCCTGGCGGATGCCGGCGGCGAGGATGGTTTCGTCGGCCAGGGCGACGAAATGGCGCCCGCTCGGTTCGATCGTGATCTGAAAGCCCGCTTCGCTCGGCGCTGCGCTGGTCATGGGTATTCTTCGTTCTCTGCTCAAAAGGGAGAACGGATTTTGCCCTCAATCAACAGCCCCCTCGGTGCGAGGCCCTCGCGCTTCCGGCGCGAACGCGTGCTCGTGGTCGGTTGCGGCGACGTCGGGCTGCGGGCGGCCCGGCTGCTGCGGGGCCGCGTGCAGCTGATCGCGCTGACCTCTTCGCTCGCCCGGGTGCCCCTGCTGCGGCAGGCCGGCATCACGCCGATCGTCGCGGATCTGGACCGGCCGGCGTCGCTGCGGCGGCTTTCAGGCCTCGCTACCCGGG
>NZ_JBFUCI010000766.1:0-1162 GCF_056405335.1 Variovorax sp. P1_H12_2 | reverse complement strand
CGAGGACGCGGGCCAGCGGCAACTCTTCCTCGCTGAGCTCCATCACCTTGCGTACCCGGGCGGCGACCTCGTCGAGCAGCGCGACGGTCAGCGCGCGCCACTCGACGATGAATTCGTCGCCGACCTTCCAGTCGCGCTCGAGCAGCGCGGGGCTGCGCGGCACGATCAGGCCGCAGTCGATCAGCAGGCCGCCGTTGCGGTATTCGGGCAGGGCGGTCAGCGCCTCGACGTGGCGCACCTTGACGCCGGCCCACTCGAAGGGCTCGAGCATCGAGTAGCTGAGCCACTGCGAGAGCTTGTGGAAGGGCATCCAGCCGTTGGTGAGACCGGGGCCGCGGACCGCGCTGTGGCGCCAGCAGTCGCCGAGCGCGAGCGCCGGGTCGCCCGAGCCGAAGGCGCCGGACGCGTCGCTGCCGTCGGCCGCGATGCTGTCGATCGCATTGGCGGCCGGCCAGATGCCGGACAGCGATTCGAGCAGCAGCGACAGGATCTGGTGCGCCGTGATCTCCGCGGTCGGCGCCGCCGCCGGGCCATAGGGGCCCACCAGCGCATCGAACAGCCCGCCGGGTCGGCCGTCGTCGCCGAACACCTCGGGCTGCTCGCTCATCGCCTCGCCGAGCCGGCGCAGCAGCGTGGCGCGGCCCGCCAGCCCGACCAGCGGATTGACCGCGCTGACCTGGAAGGCGTCCCCGAGCCGATCGGTCACCAGCGCGCGCAAGCCGGCGGCGTCGGCCTGCAGCGGGTGGTCGGGGTTGGACGAGAACAGTCCGCTCGTGAAGGCATGGAAGCTTGCGACACCGAGGCCCTCGGAACGCGTGAAGCGCTGGCGGCCGGCGGCTTCGAAGTAGTGCCAGTTGGGGCCGGCGCCGGCGTCGAGCAGCACGCTGACCAGCACGAGGTCGATGTGGGCGCGGGCGCGCTGGCTCGCATCGACGTCGCCGAGCAACCGGTCGAGCGCGGCGACCCGGTTGACGCCGCCGGCCTCGAAATGGCGCCAGCGGCTGTGGTACGGGATCGGGCCCCAGGCATAGCGGTCGCGCGTGACTTCGGCGACCGTGCGCGCGGTGTCCTCGAGGGCGTCGTCGGCGCCGATCGTGAACCACTTCGATTCTCCGGCCCGGGCCCGTGCCAGCAGTGCCGCGGCACGGCTGCGCACCGCCTG
>NZ_JBFUCI010000765.1:0-1162 GCF_056405335.1 Variovorax sp. P1_H12_2 | reverse complement strand
GTAGAGAAAGAGGCGAATAGATTGGCCCGAGATTTACTTATCTCTCGCGCCAGCTGGAAGTCCGCATCGGTCAGGCAGCTTCCTACGAAAGCAGGCATCCTCGCGCTGGCTGAGGAGCTCCAAATTCATCCCTCAATCGTTGCGGGAAGGGTTCAGAAGGAGCAAGAAAACTACGCTGTTTTTGCTGATCTGATTGAAAGAGGAACGGTTAGGGAAATGTTGAGCTAATTCGCAGAACGTCTACTTACTGAAAGAACTGTCATGGACACGAACTTCACCTATTCGCCTATTGTCAAAGGAAAGCTGAACGACATCAAGGCAGTCTCCTATCTCAAGCATGACATTGCGGATCGTGTGAAGCCGGTGTTTGAGTTGCCGCCGTTTATCGAAACAGATAAGCCGGAAGTGGTGCTGTCTCGATTTGCGGACCGTCTAGGTAAGCTTTATCCAACCCGTCACTGTTACGTGGACTTCCCGTTGCTGAAGACTGGAGCAAGAACTTCAGAAGGTGAGGTCGYGCTGGCTAATGCGTACGCTCGGCTTAATTCACTCTCCATAAACTATGAGCCCGTCTATGGGTTTGATAGAGATGAAGCTCTCTGGGGGCTAGTCATTCAGCAAGCCAAACAATCAGGTGGAATGCTACTGCGACTTGAACCTGATGATCTGGAATTCATGAGCGATACGTTTGACCGAATCCAAGATCTAACGATCCGAGGCTTGGATACGAGCAGTATGGATGTTCTGCTAGATTGCCGATCCTTGACAGGTATCGCCTCAACAACAGCTGTGTCTGAAACGGCGGCCATCTTTCTGGACAACCTTGCAACCTCCTTTCGGATTCGTAAAGCAATTGTTGCGGGATCGAGTGCACCCAAGACAGTAACTGATATCGAGAGGAATTCTCGTGGCGACGTGCTCCGTCACGAGCTATCTCTTTGGGCCAATTTGCGAGTGCGAAACCTGCCTTTGGAAGCGGTCTATGGGGACTACGGTGTGATCCATCCCGATTTCACAGACTTAACGCCAAGCTCGCACATCAACGGAAAAATCCGCTACACGCAAGGAAAACACTTCCACATATTCCGCGGACATAGCCTAAGTCAAGATGACAAGTACGAGCAGTACCGAAAGCTGTCACATGGTGTGATGAGCAGTGGAT
>NZ_JBFUCI010000764.1:0-1174 GCF_056405335.1 Variovorax sp. P1_H12_2 | reverse complement strand
GTCGAGGGCCGGCAGGGTGCTCGGCTGCTCGTCGAGCAGCGACTCGACCGCGGTCGCCTCGCTGCGGGCGATCTTGAGCCGCGCGAGCCGCGCGTACAGCCGCCCGGCCTGCGCATGACGGTATTCGGCGTAGCCGCTGAGCTCGGTGGCGTCGACGTTGGCGCGCCAGAGCTGGCCGTCGCGCGTGCCGCCCAGCACCACGTCGTGCAGCGTTCGGCCGCCGAACGCCAGCTCCTGCGCGCGCAGCGCGATCACGGTGGGCAGGTAGGCGAGCGCGTCGTCGCCGCTGTCGACATTGGGCGCCGCTTCGGGCGCCTTGCCGGTGGTCTCGCTGAACAGCGCCTGCCAGGCGCTCAGGTCGAGCCGGGCGAAGCGCATGTTCGCGAGCACGCCGCGTTCGGGCGACGGCGCGGATTCGTCGGCCCCCAGCCCGATGCCGATGCCGCCGCGCAGCACGCGCGCCTCGCGGCCGGAAATGTCGCGCACGTAGCTGGCCGAGCCGACCTTGCCGAACTCGAGCGAGATCTGATCGTGGACCAGCGGCGCGGCGCCCGAGGCCCGGGCTTCGCGCAGCACGACCTTTTTCTCGACCCGCAGCGGCATGATCTCGTCGGCCTGCTTGGTCATGGGCGCCGGCAATTGCAGGCCCAGGCCCTGAAGGCTGCTCGTGAGCAGGAAGTCGGAGGCGCCCTCGCGCACCGAATAACGGGCCGCGTAGGGCGTGCTGCCGGTCGTGTTCTTGGCCAATCGCGCCAGCCAGTCGACCTCGCGCGCCGCGCGCAGGCCGTCGGCGCTCGCCGTGCCCTGGACGCGGATGTCCAGTTCCTGCCTGGCGCCGAAGCGGCCGCTGCCCTCGATGCGCATCGCACCCCCGAGCCCGCGCGCCTGCACGCCGGCCAACGAGAAGCCGTTCTCGGTGAAGCTCAGCGTGCCGCGCGCCTGCGTCAGCGCCGGCGCAGCGGACGCGAGCTGCAGCTCGTTGTCGGCCAGCACGATGCTGGCCTGCACCTTGGTCTTGTCCATCGCCTCCAGCGGCAGCTCGAGGCGCAGCTTGTAGTCGGCGTTGCCGGTCGCGCGCATCTCCGCCAGGGTGGCACCGACTTCGCCGGCCAGCGGCCCGCCGACCCGCAGCAGCTCGCCCAGCGGGCCCTTGGCCTGCGCATCGACCTTGAGC
>NZ_JBFUCI010000763.1:0-1185 GCF_056405335.1 Variovorax sp. P1_H12_2 | reverse complement strand
TGGCGGAGCTCGGCAGTGCCTTCGTGCTCGGTCACATCGGGCTGGTCGACGCGACGATCGAAGGACACGCGGCCTACCTCGACGCCTGGCTGCAGGTGCTGCGCAACGATCGGACCGCAATCTTCACCGCCGCGCGTCTGGCCGGCGAGGCGTTCGAGTACATCCTGAGCCGCGAGTTGCCGCCCGCGGGTGAACTCGCCCTGGCAGATAACGCGGGCAAGGAATAGGTGGAGGCATCCCCCTCGCCGCAAGCCCATGGTCATGCCCGCCTCGCGAGTGTGCTGAAGACCTACGATTGCTGTCGCTGGGTCAGGAGGCCGGGGCACTGGACCATCGCACTCGCCGCGCCCAGGAAGGGCGGCGAGGTCGGCACCACGGCTGAGCAGGCGGGTGAGTTCGCCGCGGCGACGGCCGCTGGATCCAAGCCGGCGACCTCGATGCCTCGCAGGACGCGTTTCCAGCCGATCTTCGGGTCGGACTGTGCCGACCAACCCGGACCCGGACGTCGATCCCGATCGACATACGCCTCGCCGAAATGGCTGCTTCGGCTTTGCTCCTGGACGCTTCAGGCAAGAAAGGGTGCCGTGAAGACCACCGGCCCCACCGCCCGCTCGCGCGGGCGCGATCCTCGAGCGCGACTGGTGGACGCCGACCGCTGGAGGCTACTTCGAGCATGTCTCGAAAGCCCGGAGGCCGAAGCGGTCCAGGCGTTTGCACACCGGCCGAGGTGCACCGACTGGGCACGGCCAGGAAGGCCGACATCGTGACTGCGGCCGAACGGCTGGCGGCGGGAACCGGAGGGTTGCCTGCGATGCTTGGGCGACAGGACGCTGATGCCCCGGCGCAGGCCATCGCGTCGGAGCCAGAAGCCATGGACCGCGCCGACACAGCCGGCGATGCCGAGACCGAAGATAGCGTGGTCGAGCCAGCCGTCGCATGAGTCTGGAGCCCCGGCCTGCGGGACGGGGCGTGTTCGGCGAGGGGCGCGTCGACGAATTCAGCGGCTGCGCCGCAGACGCGCCTGCGAGCGCGCACCGCCGAGGGCGGCGCGCAGCCACGATCCACGACAGGCCTCGCTGCGCGGGGTTGTGCCATGCCCTGCCGTGTCCGACGCTGGCGGGCAGGCCGCCGTGAACGACGCAGACACGCGCCGTGCGCGAGCGCCGTGGCGTGTCCCCCCTGATG
>NZ_JBFUCI010000762.1:0-1212 GCF_056405335.1 Variovorax sp. P1_H12_2 | reverse complement strand
CGATCAGCGCGCGCGCGACGGCGAGGCCCGCTCGGTGCTCGAGGCCGAATTGCGCAAGGCGCAGGAGCGGCAGGCCCAGCTGCTCAAGGAATACAACAACGGCGAGCCCGAGAAGCAGGGCAGCGAGAGCAAGAACTACCAGAAGTATCTCGACCGGGTGTCGGAAATGAAGGCCGAGCTCGCGCGCAACGAGAGCGACATCGCCGGCCTGCAGCGCGAGATCGGCCGCCTTCCGAGATGAAGTTCACCCCCAGGTTGGCTCACTGCGTGTAGCCGCCCACCCCCTCTCCGGGGGCAACACCAGCGGCCCGGCGAAGCCGGTTCCGCGGTGTTCCACGAAAAGACTCACTCAAAAAATCATGGCTTTTGGCAAATCGGCAGGGCCGGGCAAGCGCTTCCAGGCCTTCGACCTGCTGTCGACGCTCATCGCGGTGGTGCGGGTGGACGGCTCGGTGCTGTTCGCCAATTCGGGCCTCGAGGATGCGCTGGGCACCTCGCGCCGCACGCTCGAGGGCTCGCAGTTCGGCGCCTGCTTCCATGAGCCCCAGGTGCTGCGAACCGCGATCGACGGCGCCCGCAGCAACGATTTCGCCACGCTGCGCTACGAGGCCCTGTTGCGGCGCGTCAACCACGACCTGATGCCGGTGCTGGTGACGCTGGCGCAGAGCGACAAGGCCGGTGAGCTCATCATCGAGATGACGCCGCTCGAGCAACAGGTGCGGCAGGACCGCGAGGAACGGCTGCTCGACCAGGCGCAGGCCAACAAGGAACTGATCCGCAACCTCGCGCACGAGATCAAGAACCCGCTCGGCGGTATCCGCGGCGCGGCGCAGCTGCTGCAGATGGAGGTCGAGTCGCGCGACCTGATCGAGTACACGCAGGTCATCATCCACGAGGCCGACCGGCTGCAGACGCTGGTCGACCGGCTTCTGGCGCCGCACCGGCGCCCTCACGTGGTGGGCGACGTCAACATCCACGAGGTCTGCGAGCGGGTGCGTTCGGTGATCCTGGCGGAGTTTCCGCGCGACCTGCACATCGAGCGGGACTTCGATGTGTCGATCCCGGAGTTCCGCGGTGACCGCGAGCAGCTGATCCAGGCCACGCTCAACATCGTCCACAACGCCGCCCAGGCGCTCACTGAGCGGCGCGCCGCGGGCGATGCGCAGATCACTTTCAAGACCCGGATCGCGCGCCAGGTCATCTTCAACAAGC
>NZ_JBFUCI010000761.1:0-1215 GCF_056405335.1 Variovorax sp. P1_H12_2 | reverse complement strand
CAGCCCCACCAGCGCCAGCGTGACCCAGTAATAGGCGCGCTTGTCGGCCAGCCATTCGGACGGCCAGACCCCGGTGAGCCCGTTGCTGCCGCCCGTGAAGCTGTCCCACTGGTAGGTGATGGCCCAGGTGATCTGCGCGAAGGCCAGCGTGAGCATCGCGAGGTAGACGCCCGAGAGCCGGACCGCGAACCAGCCGTAGACGAAGGCGCCCACCGCCGCCACCAATGGCGCGACGATCAGGGCGAGCTCCATCGGCATGCCGCTGGAGCGCACCAGCAGCGCGGCCCCGTAGGCGCCGAGCCCGAAGTACGCGGCGTGGCCGAAGGAGTGCATGCCGGCCGGCCCCATGATGAAGTGCAGGCTGGCCGCAAACAGGGCGGCGATCAGCAGGTCGATCATCAGCACGGTGGTGTAGGGCGAGCCCGCCGTGATGAACGGCATCGCCGCCAGCACCAGGCCGAACAGCGCCGCGGTGATCACGTAGGTGCGGCCCGGACGCCGCAGCGGCTCCTCCTGCATGCCCACGTAGCGGCTCGGTGCCTGCGGCTTGCCGAACAGGCCCCACGGCCGCCAGACCAGCACGATGGCCATGACGAGGAAGTCGACCACCAGCGTGAGCTTGGAAAACGAGACGCTGAGGCCGAACACCTCGACCACGCCGAGCCAGATGCAGATCGCCTTGATCTCGGCGATCAGCAGCGCCGCGGCATAGGCGCCCGGGATCGATCCCATGCCCCCGACCACCACCACCACGAAGGCAGCGCCGATGGTGTTGAGGTCCATCTCGAGCGTGGCCGGCTCGCGCGGCAGTTGCAGCGCGCCGCCCAGGCCCGCGAGCAGCGCGCCGAGCGCGAACACCGCGGTGAACAGCCAGGCCTGGTTGACGCCGAGCGCGCTGACCATCTCGCGGTCCTGCGTGGCGGCGCGCACCAGGGTGCCGAAGCGGGTGCGCGTGAGCAGCAGCCAGACCAGCCCGAGCACCACCGGCCCGACCACGATCAGGAACAGGTCGTAGGAAGGAAACTGGCGCCCGAGGATCATGACCGAACCCGAGAGGCCCGGCGCCCGCGGGCCCAGCAGTTCATCGGGGCCCCAGAGCCACAGCACCGCGTCCTTGATGACCAGCACCAGCGCGAAGGTGGCCAGCAACTGGAAGAGTTCGGGCGCCTTGTAGATGCGCCGCAGCAGCACCATCTCGATCAGCGCGCCCAGCAC
>NZ_JBFUCI010000760.1:0-1221 GCF_056405335.1 Variovorax sp. P1_H12_2 | reverse complement strand
GCCGCGCTGTCGCATCTTTGAGCTCGGCGGGTCAGCAGGCGGCGGCTTTCGTCAGCCAGCATGTAGCGGTCACGTCGGCGTTCTTGAATTTCGTGGTCGTGCGATCTCCGTTCTGGTTGATCTTGTAGACGTGGCCGACGGCGCTGGCTGCATTGCCTGTGGCGGTGATCACGTAGCCCTGCTGGGCATCGACGGTTTTGCAGCCGTAGCCGAAGTACTTTGCATTGCCGGGAGTGAAGCCGTTCCAGCCATCGGCGGTGGAATCGGCAGCGCACTTGTCGACGGTGCCGTAGTTCCGGTTGTCCTGGTAATACTGTTCCATCCTGGCCCGGTATTCCGACAGCTGCGCGAACGCTTCCGGGATCTGCCCCCGCCGCACATAGTCGTTGTACGCAGGCAAGGCCACCGCGGCCAGGATCCCGATGATCGCGACGACGATCATCACTTCGATGAGCGTGAACCCCGCCGAACGGCGACGAGGATGGGAGACGTTTCGCACTGTGATGACCTCAGCCCGCATGTTTTATAAAGGTCACAAATTGTCACGGGCGTGTTTCTTTTCGAATTGCCGCCCGTCTGCGCATGGCGTCCTTTCGTCGCCCCCGAACGGCTACCCTGTGAACGGTTTCACGTATGGGATCAATCTTTAGTTTTCGTTTTGAGGCTTCGAGCGAAAGGGCATCCGCTTTGCGGACCGTCGCCCGGGCAGCGCTGTTCGCGTTCCCGTTCCTGTTCCCTTTCGCGGTCGGCCCCTCGGTGAACGTGCTGCAGCAGCTGGTCGCGTGGGCCTGCGTCGCCCTGTCGCTGGCGCTCGGTCCCCGTGCGCTGCCGTCGGGGGCGGTGCTCGGCTGGCTGACCGTGACGGCCCTGGCGGTTCTGGCCGGTCAGGGGCAAGCCCCGGCCTTCGACGGATCGGCCGTTCTTGCCGTGGCGGCGGTCGGCCTGGCCGGCTGCGTGGGCGCGGGCATGGCGCATGCACGGTCGCCGGCGCCATGGGCCTGGGCCCTGCTCACCGCCGGGCTGATCAATGCCTTGCTGGGTTTGCTCCAGTACTACGGCCTCGCCCAGCCCCTGGTCCCCTGGACCAGCGCCCCCGAACTCGGCCAGGCCTACGGCAACCTGCGCCAGCGCAACCAGTTCGCGACGCTGATCAGCATGGCGCTCGTCTCGGCGCTGTGGCTGCATGCGGCCGGCGGCCGCCGCGTGCGCGCGGCGCTGGTG
>NZ_JBFUCI010000759.1:0-1223 GCF_056405335.1 Variovorax sp. P1_H12_2 | reverse complement strand
AGCCTTCGAAGATGCGCGCATGAAGTTCGACGTCCGGTACTACCTGGTCGCGATTCTCTTCATTCTTTTCGATCTCGAAATCGCTTTTCTCTTTCCCTGGGCCATCGCGCTCAAGGAGATCGGTGCCGTCGGCTTCTGGGCCATGATGATCTTCCTGGCCATCCTCGTCGTGGGCTTCGTCTACGAGTGGAAAAAGGGCGCGCTCGATTGGGAATGACAAGGAATCCGCAAAATGGCCATTGAAGGCGTCATGAAGGAAGGCTTCGTCACCACCACCTACGACTCGGTGGTGAACTGGGCCAAGACCGGATCACTGTGGCCCATGACCTTTGGTCTGGCCTGCTGTGCCGTGGAGATGATGCACGCGGGCGCCGCCCGCTACGACATCGACCGCTTCGGCATGCTGTTCCGCCCCAGCCCGCGCCAGTCCGATCTGATGATCGTGGCCGGCACGCTGTGCAACAAGATGGCGCCGGCGCTGCGCAAGGTCTACGACCAGATGCCCGAGCCGCGCTGGGTGCTCTCGATGGGGTCGTGCGCCAATGGCGGCGGTTACTACCACTACAGCTACTCGGTCGTGCGCGGCTGCGACCGCATCGTGCCGGTCGACGTCTATGTGCCGGGCTGCCCGCCGACCGCCGAGGCGCTTCTGTACGGAATCATCCAGCTCCAGCAGAAGATCCGCCGTACCAACACGATCGCGCGCGCCTGAAGAGCGAGAGACATGACCGACTTTGCCATTTCTCCCGAGGCGCTGCAGACCCAGATCACCGAAACGCTTGGACCCAAGGCCAGGAGCGTCACGCTCGCGCTGGGCGAGGTGACGGTGGTGGTGGCTGCTGCCGACTACCTCGAAGCCGCGACCCTGCTGCGCGACGCCCCCGGCTGCCGCTTCGAGCAGTTGATCGATCTCTGCGGCATGGACTATTCCGATTACCGCGAAGGCGAGTGGCAGGGCGAGCGTTTCTGCGTCGTCACCCACCTGCTGTCCGTCAGCCTGAATCAGCGCGTGCGCCTCAAGGTGTTCGTGCCCAACGAGGACCTGCCGGTCGTCGATTCGCTGACCAGCGTCTGGAATGGCGCCGGCTGGTTCGAGCGCGAAGCCTTCGATCTCTACGGCATCGTGTTCGAGGGCCATGACGACCTGCGCCGCATCCTGACCGACTACGGCTTCATCGGCCATCCGTTCCGCAAGGACTTCCCGGTGTCGGGGCATGTCGAGA
>NZ_JBFUCI010000758.1:0-1223 GCF_056405335.1 Variovorax sp. P1_H12_2 | reverse complement strand
ACGCGAGGTAGTCCCGGGTCGCGAACGGGCCAGAGCTGGCGCCCAGCGAGACGCGCAGGTAGTTGGGCCTTCGGCCTCGATGCGCAGCAAGTACTCCATGCGATAGACGATGCCCGGTGCGACATTGCGCTTGCGGCGGCGCGCAACGTTTCCGCGGCTCCTGCGGTGTCGCTCGCTGCAACGATGGCACGATGCCCTACCCACAGCGCGATGCGTGCGTRCGCGAAACTGGCCTCGCTCTCGATCGGGCGCGATTGGGGAGCTCGGGAGATTCTGAGACCGAAAACAGGTCAACCGCAATCTCACCCAGCGGTAAGTCAAGCGAGGGCACCGACTCCAGCACCATCTACACCTCGCCGGACGGCCGCGCAGTCATCATTTCGACGGCCGGCTCCCCGCCGCCGGCCGACGCGGTGACGCAATAGGCGATCGATTCCCGCGGAACTGAGGGCTCGATTGTCGAGGCGGACCTGCCCGTCGCTATGGAGGGATCGGTGCAGCGGACCGGCACGAGAAATCCGCGTCCGGCTAATCTGCTCGCGCAGCCCTGCTGGCGAGATCAAACGAACTGCGCTATGGGCGTTCGATTCAGCCCACGCCGCGCGCGGACGAACTCGCATCCGACGTCGATCGCATCCTACGTGAACTCGTTACCCAGGGTCGAGCCGATAACGGGGCAGCTGTAGCGCGTTTCCGAAGGTCAGGTTTAGGGCGTCGAATTCAGCGCTGCGTACTTCCGCTTCGGGCCCGGAGCGTTGGTTGGCGACATGCAGAAGCAGCCGTTCACGCCCGATGTCGCGCTGGTCGTCCATTGCCGCCCGCGATCCGAGGCTGGCGTCGAACTCGAACGTCCTCAACGACGTCGGCGAGGTCAAGTTCCAAAGTAGACCGGCCGTTCGTCAAGAAAAAGGGCCAAGGTCGGGTTTCGGCGACCGCCGTCGTTCGGCAGCCAAATTCGAAGGACAGCAAACAGTTGCAGATTCAACCGATCGATGCAACGATCTGACTGAACATCTCAGCCGGTGTTTGGAAGTCGAGAGTCTTCCTGGGTCGCTCGTTCAACCTGCGCGCCAACGCGTTGAGCTTGGCTTGTGAGTAGGTCGAGACATCGATGCCCTTGGGAAGGTACTGCCTCAGCAGGCCATTCGTATTCTCGTTGGTTCCGCGCTGCCACGGGTTCTGAGGGTCGCAGAAGTACACCTTGATGTCGGTCGCCAAGGTGA
>NZ_JBFUCI010000757.1:0-1227 GCF_056405335.1 Variovorax sp. P1_H12_2 | reverse complement strand
AAGAAGTTGAGTTGGAAACTGAAATGCGTAAAGAGGCGGGTTTAGATACCAGCACTTCGAGCATTGCTGATGTCATGGCGATGAAGATGGGGCACCGAGACAAGACGCAGTTCTTGGGGTACGCTTCGCGCGCACAGTCTAAGCTCGCTCGCAAGAAGCGAGCTGCTCAGACCGAAGACATTCAGAAATTGAAGAGCGAAAATGCTCGGATAAAACTTGAACTGGAAGATTTCCGGAACAAGATGCCGGTAGGACGGAGCAAGTAAAGAACAAATCGTTCTGCGTACATCGCCCTCTCACATTGACTTAAGAGTATTTGCAAAGGGTGGTGGTTTGGTCATCTTCACGTTATGCCTCATTTAGGAGATCGCCATGGAAGTGACACTGTATGACGGCACCGGGCACCCGGTGGCCTACATTGCTGGCGACGAAGAGCACTCGATATATCTGTGGAGTGGGCATGCCATCGCCTATTTGAATGGTGAGCATGTCTACGGCTGGAACGGTCAGCATCTTGGATGGTTTGTAGACGGCGTGATGTACGACGTTCATGGACTACGTGCGGGTTCCATCGCAGCGAGATGCCCTTACTCCGTCTATTCATCTCCCTCAAAGTACTCCAAGTACAGCAAGTATTCGAAATACAGCAGGTACAGTCCGTACAGCAAACCCGGTTTCAGCAACGGGTATGGAAGCCAGTCACTTGAGGCCTTCCTCAAGGGCGGCGCTGTTGGCAGCGTATGAGGCATAACATGTCAACCGACACGGATCTACAACAGCAGGCTGCGAATCCGCCGCATGTGTTGGGGGCCCGGTCATTTTCACGTTAGGCGTCATGGAAGCCAGCGCACAGCACACCAGCGAAGTACTGAAGCAAATCAAGATTCTTCGAGMTGATGAGCTGGACATACTTCAGATTGGCACGAAGCTTTTTGGTACTCCGGGAGCACATTTCTTCCCTCTGGATTTACTGGCATATGCTGCCTTAAAGAGAAATTTAAGCACGTCGTCAGCAATCATCCTGCTGGTTGAAGAGTTCAATCTTCTCTCTGCCAGATCACTACTTCGGGTCCATATCGATACAGCGCTTCGCTTCGCTGCTGCGTGGTTCGTGGATAAGCCACACGACTTCGCCTCTGCTGTCCACGGCGGAGCACGCRTCGACAAACTCAAAGATCGCGAGAATCAACGTCTTACCGATGCTCGGCTCGTTGAACTGTTGTCACC
>NZ_JBFUCI010000756.1:0-1234 GCF_056405335.1 Variovorax sp. P1_H12_2 | reverse complement strand
GGCGAAAAGACCTCGCCTTGATTGTTCGGTACCACCCAAGTCAATGGCAGGACTTCCCGCGTTTGGGGCCTCACGAAAAAGTGTATTTCAGTGTGCCTTCTCAAGAGGCGATTCACCCACTGATTCTGGCTTCAAAAGCGGTAGTGGTTCAGAATTCCACGGTTGGCCTGCAAGCTGCAGTAGCGGGAAAGCCGGTGGTATCCCTTGAACATTCATTGTCGGTACTTGAATCATTTAGCCTCTCGAAATTGGGCGTTTCAACACCCTGTTTTTCCACGGGGGAGTTGCCTGTCGTCCTGGACTCTTTGCTGGCCTCGCCGGCCGCCGCTCCTCAAGAATACGCAAGCGATGGAAACGCTGCCGATCGGGTAGCGACGGTTATTTTGCGCRCTTTGGCTGTTTAGAAGGGCTATTTCTCAAGAGAGCAAGTCCCATGACAGTGGTGTACCAGCCGGTGCATCCTTGTTTATTCGTCTACCAAGCACACCTTCAAAAAACTTTGGGGGCAAACCAAAACCAGGCCGAACAAGTCGAATGTTTTCCAGCGACAGCTCCTTGCCTGCGGCAATGTCTTGAGTGATGTAGATAGAACGACGAAAAGCTTTGGATTTTTCCTCTGTTTGTGTCCCGCCGTATGTTATTTGGCCCAATGCTTGCCAAGCTCTTTTGGTTTCGACGCGCAGCAATCCAAATTCCTCTGGTTCTAGCGAGAATGCAGAATCAACGCCACCATCCGAGCGTCTTAACGTGAAATGTTTTTCAATAACGGTCGCACCAAGCGAAACGGCTGCAATGGCCGCACCGCAGCCCATGGTGTGATCAGACAATCCGACTTCGCAATTAAAGGATTCGTGTAAATGCGGAATTGTCCGCAAATGGCTATCCTCTGGAGTTGCCGGATATGTGCTCGTGCATTTCAGGAGGATCAATTGGGTACATCCTGCTTGGCGTGCTGTACTGACTGCTTCGTCGATTTCAGCCAGCGTTGCCATGCCAATAGAAATGATGAGAGGTTTTCCAGTCGCGGCAACCCTGCGAATCAGGGGCAGATCAGTATTTTCGAAGGATGCTATTTTGTATGCGGGTACGCCGAGCGTTTCGAGGAAATCAACCGCCGTGTCATCAAAAGGAGTGCTGAAGCATTGCAGGCCATGCGATAGGGCGCGCTCCATAATGGTTTTGTGCCACTCCCAAGGGGTATGAGCCTGATCGTAAAGCTCATACAGTTGCTGGC
>NZ_JBFUCI010000755.1:0-1235 GCF_056405335.1 Variovorax sp. P1_H12_2 | reverse complement strand
ACGTTGTAGTAATTGCAAATTGCGGGATTATTTAGCAGTCGACGAATGATTAAATTAACCAACGCCGGTTGATCCCAAGTGATCAAAATGTTCCGCGTAATGTGACTTGCCTCGCGAAATCCGTCTTTAACGAGCTTCGACCAAATGTCATCACGAAGAAATATTTTTAATCTAAACGATTCAAAATTGGAAAAATCTAGATAACAGCGAAAAAGCGCGCGCAAAGCGTTTCCTTCCAGCTCAGGAGACTCTGCAAAGGCCACGTCCAGCCTGTCGAGCACCAGCCAAGCTTGGATCTTCACTACTTCCATGCTTTGATTGACGGCTTTCAGCAGATCGTCCACCGATCTATATCCAAAAGCACGCTGCTCTTCGGTCGGTTCGGCGAATGTGATCTTTCCGGAGAGAGAGACACCGCTGTTTGGCTCAGTGATTGCGGCTTCCAGAGTTGGAAATCGTCTTGATACGTACTCCATCACGGCCTTGAGCTTTTGCATTAGCTCTGTGCCGCTAGGGGGGAGCAATTTATTATTGCTGAGTAAACTGAAAACTGCCTCCGCCGGTGCGTAAGTCAGTTTCATTTCCTTTAGAGCATGGCGCACGTATTCTGCAAGTATGCAAAGGAAATATAATTTCCACATTGCACGCAACTGTTCCTCGCTGGGCGGCGGTGCGGTGATTAAATCTCGAAAAACCGGACTACCACGGGTATTTTCGGCGGCGAGCACGATGATGCGACGATTTAACCTGAGCTCCTCCTTCTGACGTACTAAAAGAGAATAGAGTGCGCTTTTTCCTGCTCCTTTCGATCCAAAAACAATGTCAGCTGAGCCCTGGATAAGTTTGGACCACTGCTTCGTTTCGACAAAATATGATTGAAGTTGGTCATTTTCATCTTCGGCTACTCTGCTTCCGAAGCTCGCGGATTTCAGTATGTCGCGGCGAGAAAGGGGCGGGGCAGGAGGATCAACTGAAATATTGCTCATTGGGATTTTTACTCAGATGCTTGTTGCATTTTGACACCTGAAATTTTGGAGCAATCCTAGGGTTTGTGGGGGGGCCTTTTGCTCAGTTCCCCAAAAAATCGCGTTTGAACCGCAAGCATCAAAGTTGCCCGCCGTTGCTGCGCCGCCACAGTGCGGAAGGCACTCGGGGTGACGGCCGGGCCGGAGCGGCGCACTCCTTGCGCTGGTGCCGTGTTCGCGCGGCGGCATCCTACCCTCGCATGAGCACGC
>NZ_JBFUCI010000754.1:0-1242 GCF_056405335.1 Variovorax sp. P1_H12_2 | reverse complement strand
GGGGTACTTGCATTGCTATCAGCCGCCTAAGCTGTGCTACGGACAAGAAGTCGGGGTTCGTGCCGCTGTCGTACCTGAACCCGCTGTTGACCGGCCTTGCATTCGCCTGGGCGCAATAATCGCGCAGCGTGTAGTCGGCCCCGACGGGCAGGATGGCGTAATATTTACCGAGATCTACCGTATTCGAACTGTCACTTTCGGTAATCATTTCTTCATGGATTTTTTCCCCGGGACGAACTCCAATGATGCGTTGTTCGCAGTTCGGGTCAAGCGCAGTAGCTACGTCTGTAATTCGGTACGACGGGATCTTGGGCACCAGAATTTCACCACCGCGGGCGTTTTCGAGACTCCAGAGGGCCATCTCGACGCCATCTTCTATTGATATGTTGAAGCGTGTCATCGCCGGGTCCGTGATCGGGAAAAAGCCTTTTGAGCGCTGGCCGATAAAGAAGGGAATGACCGAGCCCCGGCTTCCCATGACGTTGCCATACCGTACAACAGAAAATCGGATATCTCGCAGGCCGCGAATGTTATTGGCGGCGATAAAAAGCTTGTCAGAGCAAAGCTTTGTAGCACCGTAGAGGTTGATCGGGGCCGCTGCTTTGTCGGTGGACAAAGCTACCACCCGACTAACTTGAGAATCAAGACAGGCCTCAATAACGTTCTGAGCGCCCAGTACGTTGGTTTTTATGTACTCGAAGGGGTTGTACTCTGCAGCGGGAACCTGTTTGAGGGCGGCAGCATGAACCACGATGTCAATACCTTCAAACGCTCGATGCAGGCGTGACAAGTCGCGAATATCACCCAAAAAATAACGCATGCAAGGCGCGTCAAATCTTTGTGCCATCTCATATTGCTTAAGCTCGTCACGAGAAAAAATTACTACCCTTTTGGGTTTAAATCTTGCCAAAAGTATTTCGACGTACTTTTGCCCGAAAGAGCCAGTTCCGCCTGTAATTAAGATGGATTTATCGTTGAACATATTTAGGGTTGTGCCGGCTTCGTCATTCATTTACAGCCAACACTAAAACTCGGGCTGAATTGTGATTATCTTGGGCGATTGTCGAATCCGTTAACGGCCGAGCAACACACTCGTTTGGTATTTCCTAAGGAAATCATCTCATAGTCTGGCTATGTGACAATGCGTTGGTTCAGCCCGTTGAATGACGCGTTTAGCCACTCAACCAACGCGTAATCATTTTGCCTCACCTTTTTTTTGAGAATGACTGAGAGCCATTGTGC
>NZ_JBFUCI010000753.1:0-1245 GCF_056405335.1 Variovorax sp. P1_H12_2 | reverse complement strand
GGTCTGGAAAGAGGCGCGCGACCTGGTCTACAACATCATCAACTGCGACAAGCCGATCGTCAGTGCGATGCATGGGCCGGCGGTCGGCGCCGGGCTGGTGGCAGGGCTGCTGGCCGACATCTCGATCGCCAGCAAGAGCGCCAAGATCGTCGACGGCCACACGCGCCTGGGCGTCGCGGCCGGCGACCATGCGGCGATCGTCTGGCCGCTGCTGTGCGGCATGGCGAAGGCCAAGTATCACCTTCTGCTGTGCGAACCGGTCAGCGGCGAGGAGGCCGAGCGCATCGGCCTGGTCTCGCTGGCGGTGGACGAGACCGAGCTGCTGCCGCGTGCCTACGCGCTGGCCGACCGGCTGGCAGCCGGCAGCCAGAGCGCGATCCGCTTCACCAAGTWCGCGCTCAACAACTGGCTGCGCCAGGCCGGGCCGACCTTCGACGCCTCGCTGGCGCTCGAGTTCATGGGGTTTGCCGGGCCCGATGTGCGCGAAGGCGTGGCGTCGCTGCGCGAACGGCGGGCGCCGAAGTTCCTGTAGCCGGCCTGCGGCGCTCAGGCCTTGAGCCCCTGCAGCGTCTGCAGCAGAACGACGCGGGTYTGGCCGAGGATCATGCCCTTCCATTCGTCGTTGTCGCAGTAGAACGCGTCGCGCAAGTCCTGTCGGATCGCGCGCTGCTGCGCGGCCGGCGCTTCGGGATGCCGGCGCAGCCAGGTGTCGGCGCGCAGCCGACGCAACACTTCCTGGTCGGGCAGGGTGCCGAACTCCAGCCCCATCAGGGATGCGGCGGCCTGTGGGCATTCGTCATAGACCGTGGATACCACCGGCCCCGACACGTCGGCCGAGGCGGAATTGCCTTCAAAGGGCGCGAACACGTCGGCGCCCCACCAGGCCCGCGCGCGCGCCAGATCCGCCACCGCGTTGCGGCCCGGGTAGATCTTCTCGCCGTGGCCGTAGGGGCCGAGGCCGGTGTGGATGTCGATCCAGGCGATGTCGGTGGCGGTCGCTGCGTACTGGCGCAGGATCGCGCGAATGGTGCGGTTGCTCCAGGAGGGCGCCAGGCCGCCGTAGAACACCCCGTCGGGCGATGTGTACTGGCCGGCCGTCACCGCGGTGCGGTAGGCCCGCATGCCGTGCTTGTCGATGTAGGCGGCCATCGCGGCCTCGTCGGCGGCGCTCGGCGGCCAGCTGGCCGGCAGCACGAAGGGCTCGACCTCCGCATAGGCGGCGTTGACCGGCAGCGGCGCATCGAA
>NZ_JBFUCI010000752.1:0-1260 GCF_056405335.1 Variovorax sp. P1_H12_2 | reverse complement strand
GATCGACACCGCGCTCGCGAACAACCGCGACCTGCAGGTGGCGATCCTCAACATCGAGCAGGCGCGGGCCCAGTTCCAGATCACCCGCTCGGCGCTGTTCCCGACGCTCAACGCGACGGCCGGCGGCTCGCGCCAGAGCCCCTCGCTCATCGGCCCGGGCGTGGCATCGAGCTACTCGGTCGGCCTGGGTGTCACGGCCTGGGAGCTCGACTTCTTCGGCCGCGTGTCCAGCCTCAAGGACTCCGCGCTGGCGCAGTACCTGGCCACCGAGGAAGCCCGCAAGGCGACCCAGATCAGCCTGGTGGCCGCCGTGGCCAACGGCTGGCTGGCCGTGCTCGGCGACGACGAGGCGCTGGACATCACGCGCCGCACCATGGTCACGCGCGACGACTCGCTCAAGCTCACCAAGCTGCGCTTCGACAACGGCGTGGCCTCGGAGATCGACTATCGCTTCGCCGAAGCGCAGGCCGAGACCGCGCGCGCGACCTACGCCCAGCAGCAGCGGCTGCGGATGCAGGACGAGAACGCGCTGGCCCAGCTCATCGGCGCACCGGTACCGCCGGAGACCATCGCCGGCAGCCCCGAGGGGCTGCAGGCGCTGGCGCCGATGCAGGAACTGCCGGCCGGCCTGCCCTCCGAGCTGCTGACCGAGCGGCCCGACATCCGCGCGGCCGAGCAGCAGCTGATCGCGGCCAATGCCAACATCGGTGCCGCACGCGCCGCCTTCTTCCCGCGCGTGACGCTGACCACCTCGATCGGCACGGCGAGCACCGAGTTCTCCGGCCTGTTCGACAGCGGTTCGAAGGCCTGGGCCYTCGCGCCGCAGATCACGCTGCCGATCTTCGACGCCGGCCGCAACCAGGCCAACCTGGATTCGGCCCGCGCCGGCCAGAAGATCGCGGTGGCGCAGTACGAGAAGTCGATCCAGTCGGCATTCCGCGAGGTGGCCGACGCGCTCGCGGGCCGCGCGACCTACGACGACGAGCTGCGCGCCCTGGTGGCCCAGTCCAAGGCCGAGGAGGTGCGCTTCCAGTTGTCCGACATGCGCTACCGCGGCGGCGTGGCCAGCGGGCTCGACCTGCTGGACGCCCAGCGCTCGCTCTTCACCTCGCAACTCGCGACCGCCCAGGTGCGGCAGGCACGGCTGCAGAACCAGGTCGTGCTCTACAAGACCCTGGGCGGCGGCTGGGCCACCAAGTGACGACCCGGGCCCCTGCGGGCCCGGCCCGGACGGCCGGGCCCGGGGGGCTCTCTATAATC
>NZ_JBFUCI010000751.1:0-1268 GCF_056405335.1 Variovorax sp. P1_H12_2 | reverse complement strand
TCGCACCGCAGTGCGAAGCACGAAGGTGCTCCAATGAGCGACGCCCGGCCGCCCGAAGGCGCTCGCACCGCAGTGCGAAGCACGAAGGTGCTCCAATGAGCGACGCCCGGCCGCCCGAAGGCGCTCGCACCGCAGTGCGAAGCACGAAGGTGCTCCAATGAGCGACGCCCGGCCGCTGCTGGAATGACCATGCGAAAACTTGGCGCGGCGATTGCCGCCGCCGGCGTGGCGTTGGCGGGCGTGGCCTGGTTCTACCGCCCCGCATCCGGGGCCGAATGGGCCGCCTGGGTGCAGGCCCTGGGCGTCCTCGCGGCCCTTTTCTGGGCGGTATGGCTGCAGGCCGGGGCTTCCAGGCGGAGCCTCGACCAGGCGGGCCAGGTGGCCGCGATGTTCGCCACCAACATGCACTGGGTGTTCCGCGAACTGAACGACGCCTGCATCAAGCGGAGTTGGGCCGACTACGCCGTGCATCGGCGCATCCTCGCCGAGATCCTGGCCCAGGGGCGCGAGGTGACGCTGCAACTGCTGGACGGCCGCTCGCTGGCCATGGTGACCAGCCTGCGGACCATCGCGGTCGAGGCGCTCGAGATCACCGAGGGCCATGCCGAGGCCGGCAACTGGCCGCGCCTGCAGCACTATTTCGATCGGCGGGTGCCGAGCATCGCCGCCTGGCTGTCCGCGACCGGCAATCCACCTGAAAGCAGCGGGCCGACAGACTACGCGGGGCTGCGCACCTCCTATGGGCAGCTGGGTGAACGCTAGCGGAAGCAGGAACCCAGCGCCGCATACAGCGCCTTGAAGCGGGCACGGCGGCTGGCAAGGCCCGCGGCGATGCCCGCCGCCGGCTCGAAGCGCTGGAGCACGGCGGGAGGCGGGCAGACCCCGGCTTCCGATCCGCCGTCCGCCAGCCAGGCGAGACGGGCGGCGCCCACGGCACCGGCGGCCTCGCTGCCTGCGCAGACCGCGAGCGGCACGTCGAGGATGTCCACCAGCAACTGGGCCCACCAGCGACTGCGCGCGCCACCGCCGACCAGCAACAGATCGCCTGCGGGCCTGGCGAGGGTGTCCAGTCCGTCGCGCAGCCCGAAACTCACGCCTTCCACCACCGCGTAGGCGATCTCGGCCGGCCCTTGGGCGTGCGTCAGGCCGAAGAGCACGCCTTGCGCGTCCGGGTCGTTGTGCGGCGAACGTTCGCCGCAGAGATAGGGCAGGAACAGCGGGGCTCGCTGGCGGCCTTTGGCGTCGAGGGTCGCTGCCGCGGCCAGCAG
>NZ_JBFUCI010000750.1:0-1275 GCF_056405335.1 Variovorax sp. P1_H12_2 | reverse complement strand
CTTCATCCCCATACACATAGGAGTCAAAGGCGGCGCGCACCGTCTCGATGATCTGCGTGCGAGTCCGGTCGTCCGCCTCTTGGAGGATCAGGCCGACGGGACCGAGCCGGGTCAGGTAGCCGACCAGCTCTTTCTCGGGCAGGGTGCAGGCCACATCGATCGGGCGGATATCGATCTCGGCCCACCCGCTCTCCTCCAGGATGGTGTGGACCCGCTGCCGGTCGGCGAAGGCGAACTGCCCCGGCGCGCCCGGCCGGCGGGCGGGGAGGTTCGGCAGCAGCGGTGCCGCGCTGCGCTCGGCGGTCGTCATGAACGGATTTTCCGCGGCACTCCGCCAGGCGATGAAGCGCAGCTCGGCGCCATCCCTTGCGGCACGCCGCAGGTTCGCAAAGGCTCTGGCAGGGTCGTCGAAGAACATCACGCCAAGGCGCGAAATGATCATGTCGAAGCTTGCAGGCTCGAACGCCTGGGTCTGCGCGTCGGCGCGGATGAAGCGGGCCGGCGTGTCTATTTCCCGTTCGGCGCGGGCCCGGGCGGCGGCGATCATCGGCTTCGAAATGTCGATGCCGATGCAGTGGCCCTTGGCGCCGAGCCGCCGCGCCACGGCGAGCGTCGTGCTGCCCGTGCCGCAGCCGACGTCGAGCACCCGCTGCCCGGACCCGGCGCGGACCGCTTCGACGAGCCGGTCTTCGAGCGGCTTGAACATCTGGTCGAGCACCTGCTGTGCGTCGACCCAGGCGCGTCCGGCGCGGCCGTTCCAAAGCGCGGTCTGCTCGTTGTCGGTCTGGTGGTGCGAGACATCCATGATCGTTTTCCTTTTTTTGCTTGCCCTCAAGAGGCGGGAGCTAGACTGTGCAACTTCAAGTCGACTTGAGGTCAAGAGGGTGAGRCATCTGGACATCGCCGAGGTGGCGCAGCAATCCGGCGTTCCCGCATCCACGCTGCGGTTCTATGACGAAAAGGGGCTGATCGCCTCYACCGGCMGGCGCGGGCTGCGCCGCCTGTTCGATCCCGGCGTGCTGGAACGGCTGGCGCTGATCGCGCTGGGGCGCGCCGCCGGCTTCTCGCTCGACGAGATCGCGCGCATGTTCGCGCCCGAGGGCCAGCCGCGCATCGACCGCCAGATGCTCGCGGCCAAGGCGGAGGARCTCGACCGGACGATCCGCAAACTGAGCGCCATGCGCGACGGCCTGCGGCACGCCGCTGCCTGCCCGGCGCCKAGCCATATGGAATGCCCCACCTTCCGGCGCATCGTGCGGGCTGCGGGGGCTGGGG
>NZ_JBFUCI010000749.1:0-1284 GCF_056405335.1 Variovorax sp. P1_H12_2 | reverse complement strand
CCGCGGCCCGCAGCATGGCGGGCAGCAGCGCACGCTCGGCGCCGGTCAGGGGGCGCACGGTGCCGTAGGCGGCCAGCAGGGCGTCGGCCCGCGCGGCATCGTGGCGGCCGCTGGCGAGGTCGATGGCCCAGTCGTTGAGGCACACGGCGATGTCGAACAGCCAGCTGTCGGCGCCGGCGAAATAGAAATCGAAGACACCCGTGAGGCGCGGCGCGTCGGCGCTGGCGTGGGTGTCGAACATCGCGTTGTCGCGGAACAGGTCGGCATGCACCGGCCCGCGCGGCAGCGCAGCATAGGCCGAGGATTCGGCCACGTGATTCTGGTAGGCCAGTTCGCTGCGCAGCAGTCCAGCCTGAGCGGCCTCCAGGTAGGGCAGCACCACCGGCGCGGTGTCGTTCCACCAGGGCAGGCCGCGCAGGTTGGGCTGGATGCGCGGGTAGTCGCGGCCCGCCAGATGCATGCGGGCCAGCAGCCGCCCGAGTTCGGCGCAATGGGCCGCCGTCGGTGCCAGTTCGCTCTTGCCGTTCAGGCGCTGGACCACCGCCGCCGGCTTGCCGGCCACCGTGTGCAGCAACTCGCAGGGCGCGTTGGCCGGGATCGACAGCGGATGGCCCTTGTGCGCCGCGACGTCCGGGTCGGCCAGCGGCTCGGGCACCGGGATGCCGTGGGCCGCCAGGTGCTTCATCAGGCAGAGGTAGTAGGGGAGCTGTTCGGCGCCCAGGCGCTCGAACAGGGTGAGGACGAACTCGCCGGCCTCGGTGCTGGCGAAGTAGTTCGTGTTCTCGATGCCGCCCTCGATGCCCTTGAGGGCGGTCAGGGGGCCGAGACCCAGGCGCTGGACGAGCGCGTCGGCTTCGTCGAATCCGACTTCCGTGAAAACCGCCACTGCGCGCTCAGAACTTGAAGACGTTCCACCAGACGCGCGAGCCGCCTTCGCCCGCGCTGGAGTCGGACTGGCCCTGGTTGCGCACGCGTTCTTCGGCGTTGGGCATGACCTGGTAGGCCGGGGCGTTGTTCTTGGGCTTGACCGTGATGTCCTGGGTCTGGCCGCCGACGCGCAGTTCGTCGATGGTGGCGCCGCTGTCCTCGGTGTGGATGCGCTCGATCCTCTGGTTCTGGCGGCCGGCCGCCTTGTCCGGGTCCTGCTGTCCCTGGGCGGGCGCCGGGGCCGACGGCTGCGGGTTTTGCGCAAAAACGACAGCGACGGGCGCGGCACAGGCCAGCACGAGCGTGGCGAGGCGAACGAGGAGCATGGAGGAGGACATGCGTGGGATTGTAGGTCCG
>NZ_JBFUCI010000748.1:0-1286 GCF_056405335.1 Variovorax sp. P1_H12_2 | reverse complement strand
CACCGGCTTCGACCAGGAGGCCATCGCCACGCTGATCCTCTCGGGACGCTTTCTCGGGTTCCTGCCCGTCCACTATGCCCAGGTCTTCGAACAGCGCGGCGCGATGAAGGCGGTGCTGCCCGAGCGCTTCAACTACGCCTGCCGCTTCGTCAGCCTGATGCGGCGCTCGCCCAAGCCTTCACGCACCGTGCTGGCCTTCGAATCCTGCCTGAGCGCGGCCCACGCGCCCCGCTGAGACGGGCCATCGGATATCGACCTCGAGATTGCTGCGGGTCGTCGCTGTTCGACCGGGCGAAGCATGCCGAATTGACGGACTGACTAGTCAGTCGGTAAACTGCGGCGGACGAACTTTGATCGATCCTGATTCACGCGACCGAGACACCCCCGATGAGCCAAGACTTTGCCGCCGATCTCCATCGCAGAGCGACCGCCGCCATGCTGGCGGAGCGAGCGGACGCGGATGCCCACGGTGGCCAGGTCGAGGTCGGCCGCTACACGAGCGACGCCGGGGCGACCCAGGAGCTGAACCTGCTGCGCCGCTGTCCGCAAGCCGTTGCAGCAGGATCGTCGCTCGCATCGCCCGGGGCCTGGCTTTCGATGACCCATCTCGGCATCCCGCTGCTGCTGGTTCGCCAGGAGAGCGGGCAGGTTCAGGCCTTCGTGAACGTCTGCCGCCATCGTGGCGCCCGCGTGGTGCCCGAGGGCAGCGGCAGCGATGCGCGCGCGTTCGTCTGTCCCTATCACGCGTGGACCTACAAGCCCGATGGCGCGCTTCGGGGTGTGCCCCAATCCTTCGGCTTCCCATGTCTCAAGCAGGAAGAATCCGGACTGCGCAAGCTGGCCACGGTCGAGCGCGCGGGGCTGGTCTGGGTCATCCTCGATCCGGAACTGTCGCAGAAGGATCCCAACGAGAGCCTGGGGTCGCTGATGAACAACCTGGAATCGCTGGCGGGGCTCGGCGCCCCGGTGGCGTTCGCGCCGCGCTCCTACGAGGTCGAAGCCAACTGGAAGCTGCTGGTCGATGGCGCCTTCGAGGCCTATCACTTCAAGGTCGCCCACCGAAAGACCATCGCCCACATGTTCGTGGACAACATGCAGATCGTCGACGAGTTCGACCTCAACCGGCGCCTCTACCTCATCAAGGCGAGGTTCTCGGAAGACGCGCCCGAGGCGACAGGCTTCGATCCGAGAAAGTACGGCAACCTGACCTACTTCTTCTTCCCGAACACGACGATCCTGGTCCAACCTGACCACGCGCAACTCAGCAGCCTCGAGCCCCTCAGCGC
>NZ_JBFUCI010000747.1:0-1301 GCF_056405335.1 Variovorax sp. P1_H12_2 | reverse complement strand
GTACGGGGAGATTGGGTGCGCGAATGGCCCGACTATCCCCTGCGACCGCGCTTGAGGTGGTCGGCAAAATACTCGCAGGCAGCCTCTGTCAAAGATTGGAGTGTCATATGAATGCGTATGCCGAAGCAATCCAAGAGCTCGAATCAGAGGGGTTTTATACGTTCAAGGGGTTTTTTCCAATTTCGAAGGTTGAGCAGGCCAAGCAGGAAGTGGCGACTCTCTTTTCGAACGACCTGGAACAGCGCGCCATACTGAATATAAGTGAACCTTGGAGTCGGAGCGGCGAATGCGTCAGTATCTTGACAAAACCAACTCACATTCTTCTCGACGCCTACGCCAAAAGCCCAACTTTGGACGCAATGGTCGAAGAAATATTGTCCGATGCCGATGTCAGTGAGGTATTGAGAAAGCTGGCGGGGCCTAAGATAAAATTTCGCGGGTATAACGTGCAACGGCTGACGGGTGAGCCCGATCCTCGGCCTTCCTATGGTGTCGCCTCCAATCCTCACGAATGGCACCGTGATAGCCCCGGCGAATTGGGCATAGCGATCTTCCTGGAGGACGTTCCTGGACCAGGTAATGGCGCAACCTCTTTTGTACGAGGATCCCATCACTTTCCATTTTGCCCGCGCTGGAGTGCTTTGTTCGGTCCACCATATACGAAGAAACTTGGTGTGCCTGGCCTGTCTCTGTTTCTAAGATGGAACATCTTTAGCCGGCTGCTCGCTCGTCGCGTTGTAGTCAACAGGGAAACGGGCGCTTATGGCGTAAAGGGCGATTTTTATATCTTTATTAATGATGTTTGGCATGGGCGCGAGCCCAACATTCACGGAAGAACTGGTATTAAAGTTATGTTGGGTGCTTACCCGACTTCTTTTGCATTCCCCGATAAGGTGATCAAGCCATCGGCGGAAATTTTGGCGCTATTGCCTCCACAAGTTCGTTTCAGCGCCGGCGGTTATGACGCCGAGCATCTTGATCAGAAAAACGGCGATACCTTGATCGAACGCATGCTCGCCAAGCGCGAGTCGTCCAAGCWCCATTGGACATTTCGATTGGCGCGCCTCGAGCGAAGATTCGCGGATGCAGTTTCGACCTTCTTCAGCAAGCTGCGTGCTTTATAGCTCGCAGGAATTTGGGAGGCTGCGTTGACAAACCCAAAGTACGTTCTATATCCATTTCACAGTGATTACTCGGCTCAGCCGAATGTATTCTGTCCCAATGTCATGGCCATCGCGAAGCCTGGCTATACGTCCGATTCCGTTTCCATCGACCGATTTGGCTTTCGCCTGCAGTATGAC
>NZ_JBFUCI010000746.1:0-1306 GCF_056405335.1 Variovorax sp. P1_H12_2 | reverse complement strand
GAACAAGGGCAGGCCGAAGAGCAGGGTCCGCCCGCCGCCCACCGGCAGCATCAGGCTCAGCGCCCAGGCCTGGTAGACCTGGTTGGCGTGGCTGTGGCGTACCAGCTTGGGCGAGCCCGTCGTGCCGCCGGTGTGGAAGTAGCCCGCCGTGTCTTCGGCGCTGATGCGGCGCCCGCTGAGCAGGCGATCGGAGGGGCAGGCGTCGATCCGCTGCTCGAAACTGTGGACCGCGCCGGTGCCGTCCGGACCGCCGCGCACGACCACGATGGCTTCGAGATCGGGCAGCTCGCCGCGAATGGCCTGCACCTTGTCCCAGATGTCGGAGCCTTCCGTGGGGCCGAGCGCCACCAGGACCTTGGTCTTCGCGGCACGCAGGATCTCGGCAATCTGGGCGGCCGACAGCCAGGCATTCACCGGGTTTGCGATGCCCGCCGCCTGCGCGCCGAACAGGGCATAGAAGCTCTCGGGAATCAGCGGCAGGAGCAGGCTGACGACATCGTTCGGCCCGACGCCCAGGTCGTTGAACAGGTTCGCCGCCTGCGTGACGCGGGCGATGAACTGGCGATGGGTGACCGTGAATGGCGCTTCCTCGGGGTCGCCCCTGGTCAGGAAGTGGAGCGCGGGTTCATCGGGCGCATGCGCTGCGCCAAGCTGCAGTGCCTGGTAGGTGCTTTGCGCAGCGATGCGCTCCATGTAGGGCGTGGCCTCGAAGGTCTTCACCGCTTCCGGCGTGCGCAGCGAAGGGACGTCGGCGCCAATCACACGATCCAGCAAAAACGGACCCATCATGATGTTCCTCCAGGATTTTTGGGGCCGCCGCCAAGTCAGWGGCCTGCGGAATTCTGGGTTGGAGCCGGCGGCGAAGCCACCCGACTTACCCGAACGATCGAACGCCGATGGACGTAATATTTGTGGTCTTCCTTGGAGAAGCATCATGCCCATCCGGTTGAATCACACGATCGTCAAGGCCCACGACCCGCGGGCGTCCGCCGAGTTGCTGGCCGAGTTGCTCGGACGCGGCGCGCCGGTCCCGTTTGGCCCGTTTCTCGGCGTGGAGGTCGACAACGGCGTCACGCTGGATTTCATGCGCGCCGACGGCGACATCGACGGGCAGCATTACGCCTTTCTCGTGAGCGAAGGCGAGTTCGACGAGATTTTCGGCCGCATTCGCGAACGCGGAATCACCTACTGGGCCGACCCCGGCCAGCACCGTCCCGGCGAGATCAACCATGGCGACGGCGGCCGCGGCTTCTACTGGAACGACCCGGATGGCCACTTCCTCGAGATCCTCACCCGTCCTTATGGC
>NZ_JBFUCI010000745.1:0-1308 GCF_056405335.1 Variovorax sp. P1_H12_2 | reverse complement strand
GAACAGTCCCATCAGGAACAGCAGCACGCCGGCGCAGGCGGTGGCGATCAGCAGGTTCGCCACGCCGTAGCGGTCGACGATGCCGTAGACGATCACGATGTAGGCGCCGGCCGGCCCGCCGATCTGCACCGCCGAGCCGCCGAGGGCCGAGATCAGGAAGCCGGCGATGATCGCGGTCCAGATGCCGGCCTCGGGCTTGAGGCCGGAGGCGATCGCGAAGGCCATCGCCAGCGGCAGCGCGACGATGCCCACCGTGACGCCGGCGCCGACGTCCTTGAGGAAGCGGTCCTTGTCGTAGCCCGCCAGCGCGTCGATCAGTCGGGGCCGGAAGGCCGCGAGCTTCAGGTGCGAAGTCATGGCGTCATTGTGGACGCCGGATCGGTCGGTCAGTCGGAGTCGCCGGGCAGCACCGCGTCGGCGGCGGCGCCGACTGCCTTGCCCGTGATGCGCACCGTGCCGATGGCGGCGTCGGCCGCGAGGCCCACGGCACCGGCGCCGACGCTCACGGCGGTGCTCGCGACGCTCACCACCGCGCAGCCCGGGAGCAAGGGGACGGCGGCCAGGACCAGGGCCGCGAGCCGGCGGCGAGAAAGGAAGGCGATCTGCATGCGCGCATTGTCCACTTGCGCGCAAGCAGGGTGACCGGGTCTCAGCGCGGCAACGCCGAGAGAATGGCGTCGCGGTCCTGATCCAGCCGCGGCGGCTGCCGGGTCAGCGGCGTGCGGTGCGCCCCGACGTGCACCGGATTGCCCGCCACGGTGACCGATCGTCCGCCTTGCGTGCGCAGCTTTACCAGCATCTCGCGCGCCAGGATCTGCGGATCGTTCACCACCGCCGCGACGTCGTTGTAGGCGCCGGTGGGAATGCTGTGGCGCATCAGCAGGTCCTGCCAGTGGGCGCAGGGGGCCGAGGCCAGCCTTTCCTCGAGCATCGTCTTGAGGCACTCGTGGTTCAGGCACCGATCGGGATTGGTGGCGAAGCGCGGGTCATCGCGCAGCGCGGGCAGGTCCAGGACCACGCAGAGCCGCTGGAAGAGCGTGTCGTTGCCGGCGGCGATCACGAACCAGCCATCGGACGCGCGGAAGACATCGAAAGGCGTGATGGAGGGATGGCGCGAACCGATCGGCCCCGGGGCTCGGCCATCGGCGTCCAGGCGGGAGATCGCGTTTTCGAGCAGCGCCACCTGGCAGTCCAGCATCGCCACGTCCACGCGCTCGCCGCGGCCGGTGCGGGCGCGCTGCAGCAGGGCCGCCTGCGTGCCGATGGCCGCATAGAGCCCGGCGCCGAGGTCTCCGATCGAGACGCCCA
>NZ_JBFUCI010000744.1:0-1317 GCF_056405335.1 Variovorax sp. P1_H12_2 | reverse complement strand
GCGCGGGCCCGATCCGCTCGATGCCAGGGCGCGGCGGGTGCTGTTCACCACCGACGGCCTGGCCTGGCTCGAAGCCTTCCGCAGCGCCGTGGCGCAGGCCGAGGAGGAGTTCCGCGCCAGCGTCGGCAGCGAGATCGCCACCGTGGTAACCATTGGACTCGAGGCGTACGCGGCGGCCTAGAATTCCAAGTTGTCTGGAGGCACGGCACCATGCGGATACTCATTGCGGAAGATGACCAGGTGCTGGCCGATGCCCTGCTGCGCAGCCTGCGCACCTCGGGTTCGGCGGTCGACCACGTCGCGACCGGCTCGCAGGCCGATGCCGCGCTGATGACCAACCGGGAGTTCGACCTGCTGATTCTCGACCTCGGCCTGCCCAACATGCATGGCCTCGAGATCCTCAAGCGGCTGCGCGCCCGCGGCTCTCAGCTGCCGGTGCTGGTGCTGACCGCGGCCGACAGCGTGGAGGAACGGGTCAAGGGCCTGGACTACGGCGCCGACGACTACATGGCCAAGCCCTTCTCGCTGCAGGAACTCGAGGCGCGGGTGYGCGCCCTCACGCGGCGCGGCATGGGCGGCACCAGCAACGCGATCAAGCACGGCCCGCTGGTCTACGACCAGGCCGGCCGGGTCGCGACCTTCGACGGCAAGATGCTCGAGCTGTCGGCGCGCGAGCTCGGCCTGCTCGAGGTGCTGCTGCAGCGCGCCGGACGGCTGGTGAGCAAGGACCAGCTGGTCGAGCGCCTGTGCGAATGGGGCGAGGAGGTGAGCCTCAATGCGATCGAGGTCTACATCCACCGCCTGCGCAAGAAGATCGAGAAGGGGCCGGTGCGCATCGCCACGGTGCGCGGGCTCGGCTATTGCCTCGAGAAGATCCCCTCGTAGCCGGTCCCGCTCCGTCCGGCCAGACGCTTGGTAAAACTCTTTCAGCGCGCGCAGCGCTCTCTCTTCGGCGAGATCCTCGACTGGATGCTCACGCCGCTGCTGCTGCTGGTGCCGGTCAGCATCGGCGTCACCTGGCTGGTGGCGCAGGGCATCGCGAACGCGCCCTTCGACCGGGCGCTGGAATCCAACATCCAGACCCTGGCCCGGCTGGTCGACGCGGACAACGGCCAGATCAAGTTCGTGCTGCCGCAGCCGGCGCGCGAGATCCTCGGCAGCGATGACATCGACCAGGTCTATTACCAGCTGCTCGACGGCCACGGCACGCTGCTGAGCGGCGAGCGCGACGTGCCCGTCCCGGGCACGGACGACCCGCCGGTGCCGGGCGTGGTCTACCTGCGCGACGGCCAGATGCACGGACGCACGGTGCGGATC
>NZ_JBFUCI010000743.1:0-1323 GCF_056405335.1 Variovorax sp. P1_H12_2 | reverse complement strand
GGTAGCTCTCCTTGGGCGCGCTGCCGCCGAGGTACACCGATTCGTCGCAGGCCCGCACGTGGTTGGCGTGGGCGTCGGCGTCGGAATACACGGCGACCGTGCGGATGGCCATGCGGCGCGCAGTCGCGGCCACCCGGCAGGCAATTTCACCGCGGTTGGCGATGAGGATCTTCTTAAACATGGTGCGTCTCCGCGGTGAAATCGCCTTCGCACGCTTCGCGTGCCATGCAATGTGGCTGCGCCGCTGCGCCGCTTCGCGGCTGGTCGCCCCGGTTGGCGATCAGGATCTTGTTAAACATTCGATGAGTCTCCAGGAGGGTTCTTCTTGAGCTGGAAGGCGGGCACCACGCCGGGGTCGGCCCGACCGCTGAAGATGCGCGCCACGCGGCCGAACAAGGATTTGAGGAAGCGCCAGCTCTTTCGGATCAGCCAGACGCTGAGCACCAGCACGACGATGAAGAGAAGGCCGAACACCAGCGGATGCGCGACCGCCAGCCAGAGGCCGGCCGGCACCATCGTGTCCTCGACCAGCGAGGCGCCGACATTGCTGAAGGGTTCGGGCGAGGTGTTGATCGCGGCCCGGGTGGTCGCCTTGGCCGCATGCGCCGTGGCCGCGAAGCCGCCGCCGAGCAGGGCCGCCACCAGCGCCATCGCCGCGTGATCGGCGCCGAACACGCCGGCCGCGAGCGCGGCCCCCGCGGGAATGCGGATCGCGGTGTGGACCATGTCCCAGATCGAATCGAGGCCCGGAATCTTGTCGGCGAAGAACTCGACGAAGACCATGAAGCCGCTGGCCGCGATCACGACCGGATGCGCCAGCAGCTGAAGGCCGCTCGGCAGCGGCAGCCACCCGAGGTAGCCGGCCAATCCGGTCAGCAGCACGACCAGATAGAGCCGCACGCCGCTGGCCCAGCCCAGCGCGGCGGCCAGTGCGAGCAGTTGCGGCATGTCGAGCGAGGTCATGAGACGATCCGTATCAACCGTTCAACCACGAAGGCTTGCGCTTTTGCAGGAACGACTGGACACCCTCGCGGCCTTCCTCACTCGCGCGGATGTCGGCGATGCCCTGCACGGTCTTCGCCACCAGCGCATCGTCGATCTCGCGTCCCGCCACGTCGGCGATCAGGGTCTTGCAGGCGCGCACCGCGGCCGGGCTGGCGCTGGTGAGCGCCTTGACGACCTCGGCGACCTTGGCATCGAGCGCATCGGCCGCCACCACCTCGTGCACGAGACCGATGCGATGCGCCTCGGCCGCCGCGAAGCGCTCGGCCGTGAGGAACCAGCGCTGCGCCGCGYGGGTGCCCATCGCGCGCAGCACGTAGG
>NZ_JBFUCI010000742.1:0-1334 GCF_056405335.1 Variovorax sp. P1_H12_2 | reverse complement strand
TCGTACTCCTGGTAGTTGCCGTTGAAGAAGGTCCACTGGCTGTCGCCTTCGGCCGCCAGGATGTGGGTCGCGATCCGGTCGAGGAACCAGCGGTCGTGGCTGATCACCAGCACCGAGCCGGCGAACTCGAGCAGCGCGTCTTCCAGCGCCCGCAGGGTTTCGACGTCGAGGTCGTTCGACGGTTCGTCGAGCATCAGCACGTTGCCGCCCGCGATCAGGGTCTTGGCCAGGTGCAGCCGCCCGCGCTCACCGCCCGACAGCGTGCCGACCTTCTTCTGCTGGTCGGCGCCGTTGAAGTTGAAGCGCCCGGCGTAGGCCCGGCTGGCCATCTGGAACTTGCCGACATTGATGATGTCGAGGCCGTTCGAGATGTCTTCCCAGACCGTCTTCTCGTTGGCCAGCGCATCACGGTTCTGGTCGACGAAGGCCATCTTGACCGTCTGGCCGACCACCACCTCGCCGCTGTCGGGCTGCTCCTTGCCGGCGATCAGCTTGAACAGCGTCGACTTGCCGGCGCCGTTCGGGCCGATGATGCCGACGATCGCGCCCGCGGGCACCTCGAAGCTCAGGTTGTCGATCAGCAGGCGGTCGCCGAAGGACTTGCTGACGTTCTTGAACTCGAACACCTGGTTGCCCAGGCGCTCCGCGACCGGGATGAAGATCTCCAGCGTCTCGTTGCGGCGCTGGTATTCGAAATCGCTCAGTTCCTCGAAGCGGGCCAGGCGAGACTTGCTCTTGGCCTGGCGCGCCTTGGGGTTCTGGCGCGACCATTCGAGTTCCTTCTTCAGGGCCTTGGCATGGGCTTCCTCGCCCTTCTGCTCCTGCGCCAGGCGCTCGCCCTTCTGCTCGAGCCAGGTGCTGTAGTTGCCCTTCCAGGGGATGCCGCGGCCTCGGTCCAGCTCCAGGATCCACTCGGCGGCGTTGTCGAGGAAGTAGCGGTCGTGGGTGATCGCCACCACGGTGCCCGGGAAGCGCTGCAGGAAGACTTCGAGCCACTCGACCGATTCGGCGTCCAGGTGGTTGGTCGGTTCGTCGAGCAGCAGCATGTCGGGCTTGCTCAGCAGCAGGCGGCACAGCGCGACGCGGCGCTTCTCGCCGCCCGACAGCACGCCGATGTTGGCGTCCCACGGCGGCAGGCGCAGCGCGTCGGCTGCGATCTCGAGCTGGTGCTCGGAGTCGGTGCCGGCGGTCGCGATGATGGCTTCGAGTTCGGCCTGCTCTGCGGCGAGCGCGTCGAAATCGGCATCCTCGGCACCGTAGGCCACATACACCTCTTCGAGCCGCGCCTTGGCCTTGTAGACCGCGCCCATCGCTTCCTCGACCGACTCGCGCAC
>NZ_JBFUCI010000741.1:0-1336 GCF_056405335.1 Variovorax sp. P1_H12_2 | reverse complement strand
GGGCCACATCGGCGGCGTTCCGGCATCCGGTGCGGACTTCGGGCTGGCACGCAATCAGATGGCCATGATCGACGCCGGCTATCAGTTCGACTGGTATGACGGCGGCGGTCTGGACGTCGCCATCCTATCGTTCGCGCAGGTGGACGCGAAAGGCAACGTCAACGTGAGCAAGTTCGGCGGCCGCATCGCCGGCATTGGGGGGTTCGTCAACATCTCCCAAGGTGCGAAGCGCGTGGTGTTTGTCGGGACGCTCAAGGCGGGCCGCCAGAACCTGGCGTTCTCGGAAGCGGGCGCACAGGTCCTGCACGAAGCAAAGTCGGCCAAGTTCGTGCCCGAACTGGAACAGATCTCCTTCAGCGGCGAATACGCAAGCCGCTGGAAGGTTCCGGTGACCTACGTCACCGAGCGTGCGGTCTTTGCTCTTGACGACGAAGGTCTCATCTTGACCGAAGTCGCACCTGGACTCGATCTGGAACGAGACGTCATTCAGCAGATGGGCTTCCGGCCGCGCGTCTCTGCAAACCTGAAATCGATGGACCCGCGTCTGTTCGTGGATCGCCAAATGGGATTGCGCCTGGCTACCCAAACTGCGAAGGAGATCTGACATGCCTCTCGTACTGAAGGAACACGCGACGCAAAGTCGCGTTCTCCTGCTGACCCTGAACCGGGTTGAGCGGCACAACGCGCTGAGCAAGCCCCTTCTACAAGAACTCGACGAAGCCTTGAGCGCTGCGGCGCGAGACAAAGAAGTGGGATGCGTCGTGATCACGGGGTCCGGCGACCGCGCGTTCAGCGCGGGAGCCGACATCAGCGAACAGATCGGGTTTACGCCCGAAGACGCCTATGCCCACATGAGATGGGGTCAGGACCTGTTCACGAGGTTGGAGCGCCTCGACAAGCCCACGATTGCGGCGATCAACGGCTTCGCGCTGGGTGGCGGACTCGAGTTGGCGCTGGCCTGTGACATCCGAACCGCCAGCGCGACCGCACAGCTCGGCTTGCCCGAGGTGACGCTGGCCAACCTGCCAGGTTTCGGAGGCACCCAGCGGCTCCCGCGCCTCATCGGCGCTTCGCATGCCAAGCAGATCGCAATGTCCGGGCTTCGCGTCGCTGCTCAACGCAGTTTCGATCTCGGTCTCGTGAACGCGATCCATGCACCGGCCGACCTGCTGCAGGAAACCATGAAGCTGGCGGAAACCATCGCGTCGCGTTCGCCGGACTCGCTTCGCGCCATCAAGCAAGTGATCGACGACGGTCTGCAAAGCAGCGTCGGCGCCGGCATGGAGGCGGAAGCGCGGGCAGTTGCGCGCCTTTGGGGATCCGCCGACCAAAAGGC
>NZ_JBFUCI010000740.1:0-1340 GCF_056405335.1 Variovorax sp. P1_H12_2 | reverse complement strand
CGCCGAACCAGGCCGCCCAGTAGCGCATGGCGGCGCGGTACGCGAGGCGCGTGTTGTCCGATTCGCCCTCGGCCATCAGGTCGTGCGCGGCYTCCTCGGCCATCTCCGACAGCTGGCCGGGATCGAGCAGCGCGTGGTCGCGCTTGAGCGGCATCAACGCCTTGGACGACGGGATCTTTTCAGCAGATTTCATGGGCGACCTCCAGCAGCATTGGCTTCAGGGATGACAACGGCCATAGTCCGGCCATCGGCTTCTTTGTGTTAGTTATCACACATGCCATGTATGATGTCTTACGTACATTATATATTACTTACGATAATCTATTATTATCGAAAGTTAAAATTACTGGATGCGAAAACATGGGATCGACCGAGTCCGAGCGTCCATAGCCCTCCGGAGCAGCCCATGGAARGCCCCAATTCGAACGTCGGCACCTTCCCGCCGCGCGGTGGCCGCGGGATTCAAGAGGCCCAGGTCTGGGAAGCCGCCGATGCGCTCGTGCATGAAGGCCTGCGCCCGACCATCGAACGCGTGCGCCAGAAGATCGGCAGCGGCTCGCCCAACACCGTGAGCCCCATGCTAGAGCGCTGGTTCGCCACGCTCGGCAAGCGCCTTGATGGCCATGGCGCCAACCTGGCTGACGGCGAGGCGCATCAGCTCCCTCTAGCCGTGGTCCAGGCCGCAAAGCTGTTCTGGGATGCCGCGCGCCGCGAGGCCGACCAGGTGCAGGTCCAGAAGACCGAAGCGGCCAGGCGCGAGCTCGAGCTGCAGCGCGAGGCGCTCGCCCAGAGGGAAGCGGACCTGACCCAGCGCGTGTCATCCTTCGAGCAGGCCCGCGTGGCGCTCGACGAGGCCCTGGCGTCGTCGCGCCAGGCGGTCACAGCCATCGAGGCCCAGATGCACGCCCAGCAGCAGGAATCTGCTCGTCTTCTCAGCGACTCCGAAGCCGAGGTGCGACGCTTGCGGAATGCCATCGACGAGGCCGTGGCCAGCAAAGGAGCCCTGCGCGAGAAAGCAGCAATGGAACTGGGCGCGGCTCAGCGTGACGCGAGGGAAGCCGAGCAGCGGCATGTAGCGCACGAGCGCCGACTCCTTGCCGACGTCGATCGCGAGCGGGTGGCCGCGCGCCAGGCTGCCGCGGATCTCGTCAAAGAGCAGAAGGCCCGGACGGCAGATCACGAGGCAGCACGCACCGCGCAGGCAGCGGCAGAGCAGGTCCTCCAAGCCGAGAAGGCCGCGCACCGCGAGGCGGCGGCCACCTGGTTGAACGAGCAGCAGGAGATGCGCGTAGAGCTTGCGACCCTTCGCGAGCGGGCGGCCGGGGCAGAGCAGCGCGCAG
>NZ_JBFUCI010000739.1:0-1340 GCF_056405335.1 Variovorax sp. P1_H12_2 | reverse complement strand
CATCAGGTGTCTCCGGTCCGGCGCGGCACGTCCGCTGCACTGGCGAGCCGGAATGCGACAAGGCGCCCGGCGCCCAAGTGCTGCGCAAGGAGCGCGGGCGCATCGGCGCCTACCCCGGACTCGAGCGCGGTCCCGAGCGGCCTACCGTCGAACAGCGCAACTGCGAAACGCCACGCGCCCTCGTCGAGGCGCTCGACCTCCACCTTGCCCGCCAGGCGCTGCACCAGCAGGCACACGGGCCCGCTGCCCGGATCGATCGCGGCCAGGGCGTCGCCGTCGTGCTGCAGCACCGCGCGCCAGATGCTGTCGACCGGAAACTCCGAGCGCAACGCCGATACCGAACGGTGAGCCACGAAGCACACCCGGTCGTGATCGGCGGGCGCGACTGTTGCCAGTCGCTCCACCGTGAGGGGATCGTCGTCGGGCGCATGCAGCGCGCGGTTCACCGCCCATTCGAGGCGAGCCACGTCGGCCAGGTAGGCGAGTGTCGCTGCGGGCGCGAAGTCCCGCAGGAAGTCGGGGAACTCTGCACCGTAGGCGTTCAGATCGGCGCAGCGCGGGGCCCGGTCGCGCGCAAAGATCTGCGCCGCGCCTTCGAAGAAATCGGCACCGACCAGGCGATGCGCGGCCGGATACGACAGCCGCAGCGCGTTGGCAAGCGTTGCGACGATGGTGTTGCGGTAGACGCCCAGCCGCTGCGCGGGCGCCAGTCCCGCGCCGACGATCAGGTCCGCCGCCTGGCCAGCCTCGTCCTGCATCAGGCCGCGGCACATCGCACACTGGACATCAAACAGCGACGGCATGCTGCGCCTCTTCGATCAACGCTGCTGCATGGGCCGCCTCATCCAGCAGCACGTCCAATGGCGGTATGTTTGTGTCCCACTCGACCAGGGTCGGCACCGGGCCGAAGAGTGCCAACGCCTGCGTATACAAGGTCCAGACCTCCGGTGCGACGCGCGAGCCATGGTCGTCGATGCGCAGGGCCTGCCCGCCTTCGATCTGCTTGAGCGCGTGGCCGGCAAGATGGATCTCGCCGATGGCGTCCGCGGGCAGAGCGGCCAGGTAGGTCGAGGCGTCCCAGCCGTGGTTGCACGCGCTAACGTAGATGTTGTTGACGTCGCACAGGATGCCGCAGCCGGTGCGCCGTGCGACGGTGGCAAGAAAGTCCCACTCGGCGATCGTCGAGTGCTTGAAGCGCAGGTAGGTGGATGGGTTCTCGATCAGGATCTGGCGCTGCAAAAAGGCCTGGGTCTGGTCGACATGGCGGCAAACGAGGTCCAGCGCCTCGTCTGTCATCGGCAGCGGCAACAGGTCGGCCAGGTAGTTGCCCCCGACAACGC
>NZ_JBFUCI010000738.1:0-1346 GCF_056405335.1 Variovorax sp. P1_H12_2 | reverse complement strand
CACCCGACCTTCTCATTACGAATGAGCAGATAAGTGGATGGATGTTTGTTGATCTTTGTTGATGTTCGAGTGAATTTACAGAGGGAAAGGCCTTGGAGTTAGCGCCATGGATTCCTCGTTGTTGATCTGAATATCAAAAATTCTCTTACATCCTCCGTTACTTCCGGGGCCGATGTAAGAGAATCCCTCCATGGCAAAAATTGCACTCACAGCGCCGCGCGTCGCCGGCTTCTCGTGCCCGCCTGACAAGGCGCAGGCGTTCCTATGGGATAGCAAAGCGCCTGGGCTCGGCCTTCGCGCCACGCCACGAGGGACGCCGGCCTTCATCTTCCAGAGCGTTTATCAGGGCAAGAGCCTGCGCATCACGATCGGCGACGCCCAGGCGTGGCGCATCCCGGACGCGCAAGCCAAGTCGAGGGAACTGCAGCGTCAAATTGATGAAGGTCGCGACCCGCGCGAGGTAAAGGCCGAGGTCGTCGCGGCCGACGTGGCGAAGCGTGACGCCGAGCGGCAACAGGCGGTGACGGTCGGCGAAGCGTGGCTCACATATTTGGCCCGCGGGAAGCCCAAGAAAAAGGCAGCATGGAAGCCTCGCTACCTGGTCGACTTGCACAAAATGGCGTCGATTGGTGGCGAGCCAAAGAAGCGGGGCAAGGGCGTGACGTTGCCTGGCCCGATCGCGGCGCTGCTCTCGACCGGTCTGAAAGACATCAATCCGAAGAGCTTGCGCGCGTGGCACCAGCGTCAAGCGGAACGCGGCCCGGTGCAGGCGGCGCGCGCCGTCCAAATGTTCTCGGGTTTCCTGCGCTGGTGCAGTACTCAGGACGAGTACGACGGGATCGTCGATCCGCTAGCGGCTCGAGATGCGAAAGTACAAGACGCGCTTCACTCAGGCGCTGGGAGCCGGCGCACTGACGCAATCGAGGAGGCGCAGTTGGAGACTTGGTTTGCGGGCGTGGGCCAGTTGCGGAACACGACCGCTGGCACTTACCTGCAAGGACTTCTGCTGACCGGCGCTCGGCGCGAAGAGCTGGCAGCGCTCAAGTGGGCCGACATCGACTTCCGCTGGGGGCGGCTCACAATTGCGGACAAGGTTGGCGACACACGGACGCTGCCTCTCGCGCCGTACCTTCACCAGCTGCTCCACAACCTGCCTCGCGTCGCGGACAACCCGCATGTCTTCGCGGCGCCAGTTGCGAAGTCGGGTCGTATCGCCGATCCGCGCAGCGCCCACGCCGAGGTGCTCACTCGTGGCGGGCTCCCGCACGTCACGATCCATGGCTTGCGTCGCACGTTTGCGCTCATGGGCGAGGCCGCGGGCTGCCCGGCAGGCGCCATCGCGCAAT
>NZ_JBFUCI010000737.1:0-1354 GCF_056405335.1 Variovorax sp. P1_H12_2 | reverse complement strand
ATCCAGCTGGTTCCTTTCAAGACTTCCTCTGCGGTACTTACCAACACCGATGTCGGTGCAACCATCTTCAAATGGGTTTGTGGTCCTACCGCCTCGGGTGGAACACCTTCCAAATACCTGCCTGGTTCTTGCAGGGGCTAATTGCTGCGTTGCTGCCTAAGGCGGCAGCTCGGTATTGCATGTAAAGCGGCGCGTCATTCGATGCGCCGTTTTTGTTTTTGGATATGAAGATGAGGATGAGGATGCCAATGGAGTTCATCACTTGATTTCGGAAACTTTGGTGCGGTAGCAGGCCCTTACTGCGTTGGCTGGGGTTTCACAAGGACTCTGAAGAGTTGCGCAATAGCGAAGCCCGGAAAGCCGGTCCTGGTGGGGAGTCACAAAAAGCGGTATGAGGACTCGATGGAGCGCCACGGGGAAAGACGAAAAACTCACCTTGTATAGCGCGATCGGTTGCGACAAATGCAATAAAGCTGGCTACAAGGGCCGCGTTGGTTGTATGAGCTGATGACTGCAGATGACGCTGCCAAAAAATTGATTCAGGAGCGGGCCCGTATGGCGGAGCTGCTTTCAAGCGCTGTCAACAGCGGCATGCGGACGCTCTGGATAGATGGGATGGAAAAGGCGCTCATGGGTATGACGGATTTGAAGATGGTCCGATCCACCTTCATCAAATGACGAAAATGTCATTGAATTTAGGAGTAAGGGTCAAAAAAGTAAGCTGGCCGCTTATTACGGTCCAAAAATCACGAAAAACAAGGCTCTTTTACGTGGCACAAAAACTGCTCTAACCCTAAGCTAGTTTTTTTAACCAAGGAGTTTTTATGAAGCGTTCAATCCAAAAGGGTTTTACCCTGATCGAACTGATGATCGTTGTGGCGATTATCGGTATCCTGGCTGCGGTGGCTCTGCCTGCGTACCAGGACTACACCATTCGYGCAAAAGTGTCTGAAGTGATTTTGGCTGCATCACAGTGCCGTACCAGCATCACTGAAACTGTGCARTCTTCYGCCAGTACRGTTCTGCCTGCTGCCAATAACTGGGGCTGYGAAAAGAACGCCAGCAGCCCTACAGCCCCAAGCGCTCCCACAAAGTACGTTTACAACATCACCACCACCAATRCCGGTGTAATCACCGTCCTCACGCAAAATGCGACTGACCTGAAAGATGCCGCCAGCACCTCGATCCAGCTGGTTCCTTTCAAGGATTCCGCCACCGCACTTACCAACACCGATGTCGGTGCAACCATCTTCAAATGGGTTTGTGGTCCTACCAGCACGGGTGGAACACAACACCGATGTCGGTGCAACCATCTTCAAATGGGTTTGTGGTCCTACCGCCTCGGGTGGAACAC
>NZ_JBFUCI010000736.1:0-1360 GCF_056405335.1 Variovorax sp. P1_H12_2 | reverse complement strand
CCACTCTGTTGCGTCGAAGCGACATCGATCTGGTCGTCATTGCCGCGCCCAATGCCCAGCACCATCCGCTTGCCAGGTTGGCGCTCGAAGCCGGCAAGCACGTGGTGGTCGACAAGCCTTTCACGCTCGACGCAGCCCAGGCGCGCGAACTGGCCGCGCTGGCCGAGCGAAAGGGGCGGCTGCTGTCGGTCTACCAGAATCGTCGCTTCGACGCCGACTTCCTGAGCCTGCGCGAGCTGTTGGCGGGCGGCGAACTCGGTCGCCCGGTGTATTTTGAATCGCATTTCGACCGCTTCCGGCCGCAGGTGCGCGAACGCTGGCGGGAACAGCCGGTGCCCGGTGCGGGCCTCTGGGTCGACCTCGGCTCGCACCTGCTCGACCAGGCGGTACAGCTCTTCGGCCAGCCCGATACGCTGCAACTCGACATCGCCGCGCTGCGCGAGCGCGCGCTGGTCGAGGACTACTTCCATGCCGTCCTGCGCTACGAAAGCGGCGAGCACGCGCCCTTGCGCGTGGTGCTGCACGCGACCACGCTGGCGGCCTTTCCAGCGCCGCGTTTCATCGTGCACGGCACGCGCGGCAGCTACATCAAGCGTGGCGTCGACCCGCAGGAGGACGCACTGCGCGCTGGCGGCCGGCCCGGCGAAGCGGGATGGGGCGTCGACCCGGTCGAAGGCGAACTGACGCTGGTGGGGATCGACGGCCGTGCGCAGACGCAGAAGCGGCCCACGCAGGCGGGCAACTATGTCTCCTACTACGCGGCGGTGCGCGATGCGATCGTCGGGAAGGGCCCGAATCCGGTGATGCCGGAGCAGGYGGTCGAGCTGATGGAACTGCTCGACCTGGGACGCCAGAGCGCGGCGGAAGGCCGGGCCCTGGCGGCGCGCTGACAGGCCGTCAGCGCGAGGAGGCGATCAAGCTTGATCAGCCCCCGCGACGCATCATGTCGAAGAACTCGACATTGGTCTTGGTCGCCTTCATGTTCTTGAGCATCAGCTCCATCGCCTCGATCTCGTCCATGTTGTACATGAGCTGGCGAAGAATGCGGGTCTTCTGCAGGATCTCGGGGGGCAGCAGCAACTCTTCGCGGCGGGTGCCGCTGCGGTTGAGCTGGATCGACGGGAACACGCGCTTCTCGTAGAGGCGGCGGTCGAGGTGGATTTCGGAGTTGCCGGTGCCCTTGAACTCTTCGAAGATCACTTCGTCCATGCGGCTGCCGGTGTCGATCAGCGCGGTGSCRATGATSGTCAGAGAGCCGCCTTCTTCCACATTGCGCGCGGCGCCGAGGAAGCGCTTCGGGCGCTGCAGCGCGTTGGAGTCCACGCCGCCGGTCAGGACCTTGCCCGAGGAGGGCACGACG
>NZ_JBFUCI010000735.1:0-1371 GCF_056405335.1 Variovorax sp. P1_H12_2 | reverse complement strand
GGTGACTTCGCGTCCACCTGCGCCTTGAGCAGCTCCTTGACCCGCTGGCCAGCCGCGGTGAGACGGTAGCGCAGCTTGCTGCTGCGCGGTGCCTCCGGAAGCGTCCTTTCCAGCACGCCGCTGGCCAGCGCCGGCAACAGATAGGCCTTTCGGAAATGCTCGGCATTCGCCAGCCTCAGCAGGCGCTGAAGTTCCTGGCGTGACAGCTCACGATTCATGGCCGCGACGACCCGGCGTACTTCCGTGGTGACTTCCATGGTGACTTCCCTGGCCGCGCGCCTGCGTGCACCGGCAGCCGGATGACGAAAGCCGTGCGATCGTCGTCGGTCTCGAACAGCGGGGGCGGCGTGCCAGTACCGCCACGTTCAATCAGCCGGCCGCCGTGCTGCTCGATGCACAAGGCAACCTTGTCGTTGCCGACCACTTGGGGGGTCTCRCCGCAAGATCGGTCAGTAACGATGCGGGGGCCCCACCAAGGCGGCGAGATGGCTGCCGATGGCGTAAGGGGCAGCGCCGGAGCCTACTGAGCCCAATCCACGTGCGATTGCGGCACAGACCCCACCAGGGCGGCTGCTAGCCGCTGCGCCTGCCCTCATGACTGCACATGGCTGACCGTCGCCGGGCCGGCGGTCAGTTCACAGGCGGAGTGTTCCCCAAATGCGGGGCGGAAAAATGAACGGTTGCTTCGTCGGGTCGAGGTGGGTGTCGTCGAGGCAGCCAACGAATGTGCCAGGAGTAAACAGGCCTCGCACTGTCAGCGTGAACTGCGCCACGCCTGCACCGCAGCCGGAGCCGAGGATTTCCTGATCGAGAGCGGGCGGCCACGTCACGTAGCCCCCCTCGACCCGTCCGAAATTCACGTGGTTGTCTCGGTCGATCCGGTACCAGCGCCCGCCGACGACCGTGACCCCGCTGCCTCCGATCCCGGCAACGCCGACGCGGTCAATCTTCGCGGTCCAGCTACCGCCGTTGCCGCTCGTGGTCCAGCGATCACATGCGGCAGGGTTCGGGCCACCGTCCAGATAGGGAAGGTTGTCGATCCCGGCGAAGGTCACGCCTTGGGTCACACCGAACACGTCGCTGCCGGCCGACACCTCGTAGCCCGAAAGGCAGGTGTCGAGGGCGAACGCGAAATTTCCGCCGCTGAAAGCGAGGACACCAGCCACGACGGCACTGCGGCAAACGCCTGTACTTTTACCGATGGCGCGCTTGGTCGTTTCCTTGACCGTTTGCATGCCCTCTTCGGTGGAACTCATTAAACCAACGTAGGTGACCATGTCATCTCCTTCGGGTTCGGCATGAGCGGCCGAGGCCATTTGCCTCGAACCGACGCGGCCGCCTGACGTCGGTCAAGCTCACTGACAGTGAAGT
>NZ_JBFUCI010000734.1:0-1383 GCF_056405335.1 Variovorax sp. P1_H12_2 | reverse complement strand
CTATGGGGCCGATGCCGTCACGCTGTCTCCGTTCATGGGCTTCGACTCCGTCGAGCCCTACCTGCGCCACCAGGGCAAGGGCGCCTTCTTGCTGTGCCGGACCAGCAACCCCGGTGGCGCCGACCTGCAGGGCCAGCGGCTGGCGGGGATCGAGGGCGAGCCCTTCCTGTATGAGCATGTCGCCAGGCTGGCGCAGGGCCCGTGGAACCTCAACGGCCAGCTCGGCCTGGTGGTCGGTGCCACCTACCCGGCCGAAATCGAACGCGTGCGCGCGCTCGCACCCACGGTGCCGCTGCTGATTCCCGGTGTCGGTGCCCAGGGCGGCGACGCGGTCGCCACGGTCCGCGCCGGCTGGCGTCCGGACGCGCCGATCGTGGTCAATTCATCGCGTGCCATCTGCTACGCCTCGGCCGGCGAAGACTTCGCCGACGCCGCCCGGCGCGAGGCCCTGCGCACCCGCGACGCGCTCCAGGCAGCCAAGCCCTGAGCGGGTGTAATCTGCGGGGCTCGAAAGCCACGGAGACTCCCCGATGACCTACCAAGGAAGCTGCCACTGCGGCCGGATCGCCTTCGACGTCGAAGGCGAGCCCCAGGGGGCGCTGGCCTGCAACTGCTCCATGTGCCAGCGCAAGGGCTCGCTGCTGTGGTTCGTCCCGCGCGCGCAGTTCACCCTGCGCACGCCTGAGGACGACAACATGGGCACCTACCTGTTCAACAAGCACGCCATCCGGCATCGCTTCTGCAAGACCTGCGGCATCCATCCCTTTGCCGAGGCGACGGACCCCAAGGGCCAGCCGATGGCCGCGGTCAACATCCGCTGCCTCGAGGGCATCGATCTCGAGACGGTGCCCGTGCAGCACTACGACGGCCGCTCGCGATGAGCCAGCCGGAGGCGGGCGGGCCGAACCCCTTCCCCGCCGAGGGCGGCTGCACCTGCCGGRCCGTTCGCTATCGCATGGCCACGCGGCCGCTGTTCGTGCAATGCTGCCATTGCCGCTGGTGCCAGCGAGAGAGCGGCTCGGCGTTCGCGCTCAACGCGATGATCGAGGCCGACCGCGTGCAGCTGCTGCAGGGCGAGGTCGAGCGCGTGAAGACGCCCTCGGCGAGCGGTCAGGGCCAGATCGTGGCCCGCTGCCCGCATTGCCGCGTCGCGCTGTGGAGCCATTACGCGGGCAGCGGCGAAGCGATCAGTTTCGTGCGCGTCGGCACGCTCGACGCGCCGGACCTGCTGCCGCCCGACATCCACATCTTCACGATGTCCAGGCAGCCCTGGGTGCTGCTGCCGCCGGGCACGCCGGCGGTGGGCGAGTACTACCGCCGGTCCGAGCACTGGCCGGCCGGGAGCATCGAGCGCCTCAAGGCCTTGAAGACGCAGCCCCCAGC
>NZ_JBFUCI010000733.1:0-1384 GCF_056405335.1 Variovorax sp. P1_H12_2 | reverse complement strand
GGGCCTCATAGCGCGTTCGGTGTATTGCGGGGAGATGCGGCGACACCTACTCTTGCGCTTGAGACTGTTGGACGAACTTTCTTACGCAATAACAACTTACGCTGTATTCCGCATGTTGGCCGCTGCGCTGATCCTTCTGCTCCTGGTGGCATGGGAGCTTCGTCTCCAGATCTGGCTGGGCAGGACGATGCGCATCAGGGTGCGGCGCATCGGGTGGATCGTCGTCGAGGTGCGGCGACGCGTTTCGATGCTGCGGTTGCCGGATCATGTGTCGGAATTCCCCGTTCCGCGCGAGGAGCGCATCCTGGTCCATCGATTGCTTGGCATCGTGCTCTGGCACGAGGAAATGAGCGTCGCGCTTCCCGATACCGCATGCGAGCACCTCGCGGAGATCGCGCCCCAAGACTTCGATCGTCAGTTTCCGATCTGGTTGCGTCTCGCCGGCGGCCCGGGCTGAGTCGCTGTCTGACGCTCTACCCGCGCGCCGCCTTGAGCACGTCCGCAATCAGGAAAGCCAGCTCCAGACTCTGCGATCCGTTCAGGCGCGGGTCGCAGGCGCTTCGATAGCGCGCCGACAGTCCCTCGTCCGTCAACGCCTGCGCGCCTCCGCGGCATTCGGTGACGTCTTGTCCCGTCATCTCGAAATGCAGGCCTCCGGGGTATGTGCCCTCCTGCCCGTGCACGGCAAAGAAGACCCGCAGTTCCTGGAGGATGCGTTCGAAGTCGCGGGTCTTGTAGCCACTGGTCGAGGTCACCGTGTTGCCGTGCATGGGGTCGCAGCACCACACCGGCGTGCGKCCGGCACGGTGCACGGCGCGCAGCAGGGGCGGCAGCCGCTCGGCGACCTTGTCGCTTCCCATGCGCGCGATCAACACCAGACGGCCGGGCTCCTGCTCCGGGTCCAGCACGTCCATGAGGCGCAGCACGTCGTCCGGACTGGCCGTCGGCCCCAGCTTGACGCCGATCGAGTTGCTCACGCCGCGCATGTACTCGACGTGGGCGCCATCGATCTGGCGCGTGCGCTCGCCCAACCAGAGCATGTGGGCTGAGCCTCCGTACCATCTGGCGGTCCGCTTGTCGAAGCGGGTCAGCGACTCCTCGTAGTGCAGTTGCAAGGCCTCATGCGAGGTGTAGAACTCCACCGCGTGCAGTTGCGGGGCCCGCGAGGCGTCGAACCCGCAAGCCTCCATGAAAGCCAGCGACTGGGTGATGCGGTCCGCGAGCTCTTCGAAGCGCTCGCCCTGCGGGCTCGATCGGACGAAGTCCGCGGTCCACCGATGCACTTCGTGCAAGTCGGCGAAGCCGCCCTGGGCCAGGGCGCGCAGCAGGTTCAGCGTGGTGGCGGAATGCGAGTAGGCCATCAGCAGGCGGGACGGTTCCGGCT
>NZ_JBFUCI010000732.1:0-1417 GCF_056405335.1 Variovorax sp. P1_H12_2 | reverse complement strand
CGATGGTGCTGCGGCGCTTCGCGTGCCGGCACGAGACGGCCCTGCTGGCCGCCGTGCAGGGCGTGATCGCGCAGGCACCGCTGCGCTGCCTGGAGACGCCGGGCGGCTTCCGGATGTCGGTGGCGATGACCAACTGCGGGGCGCTGGGCTGGCTCAGCGATCGCACGGGCTACCGCTATGACGCCATCGACCCCGACAGCAGTCGGCCGTGGCCGCGGATGCCCGAGGCGTTCTCGCTGCTGGCCGCCGAGGCCGCGGCCGTGGCCGGCTTCGAGGGATTCGCGCCCGATGCCTGCCTGGTCAATCGCTACGCGCCCGGCACCCGGCTGTCGCTGCACCAGGACCGCAACGAGCGCGACTTCGGCCAGCCGATCGTCTCGGTGTCGCTGGGCCTGCCCGCGGTGTTCCTGTTCGGCGGGGCGAAGCGGGACGACAAGGCGCGCCGCGTGCCGCTGGTCCACGGCGACGTGGTGGTCTGGGGCGGGCCGGCCCGATTGCGTTTCCACGGCGTGCTCCCCGTCAAGGAGGGCGAGCATCCGCTGCTCGGCGGCTGCCGGGTCAATCTGACGTTTCGGCGCGCGGGTTGATCGGGCTGCGGGGCGCGAGCCTGCGCGTCTCGCCGATCGCCGTCACGAAGAAGGCGTCCGCCGGCAGGCCCTGGGCGCCGCGCAACTCCGCCAGCTTGCGCGGCGGTTCGTCCAGCGCCTCGTCGGTCAGCTGGAAGACCCCCCAGTGGATGCCGAGCGAGCGCTTGGCGCCGACGTCGGCATGGATGCGCAGCGCTTCCTCCACGTCCACATGCTGGTTGCGCATGAACCAGCGCGGCGCGTAGGCGCCGATCGGGATCAGCGCGAGGTCGAAGCCGCCGCCGCGTTCGGGCGTCTGCAAGTCCTCGAAGTGCGCGCGGATGTCGCTGAAATCGCGCGAGTAGCCGGTGTCGCCGGTGAAGAGCAGGTGGCAGTCCGGCGCCAGCACCGCGAAACCGCCCCACAGCGTGGCCATGGCATCGCCGGGGCTGCGCGAGGACCAGTGCTGGGCGGGAACTAGCGCCACCTCGACCTCGCCCCGGGGGCCGGCCACCCGATGGCGATCCCACCAGTCCAGCTCGACCGCGTGCGCGATGCCGCGCGCCGCCAGCCAGGGCTTGAGGCCCAGCGGCACCACGAACAGCGGCGAGCCGCCGGGCTGGCCGGCCAGCGCCGCCACCGAGGCGGCATCGAGATGGTCGTAGTGGTTGTGCGACACCAGCACCAGGTCCACATGCGGCAGCTCGGCCAGCGAGAGCCCCGGGGCCGCATGGCGCTTCGGGCCGACCAGCGGCAGCGGCGAGGCGCGCGGCGAGAACATCGGATCGGTCAGCAGCGTGAGCCCGCCCATCTGCACCATCGCGGTGGCGTGGCCGATCCAGGTGACGGCC
>NZ_JBFUCI010000731.1:0-1420 GCF_056405335.1 Variovorax sp. P1_H12_2 | reverse complement strand
GCGGAGGACAAGCTTCGGTTGACCGGAGCGTTGGCTGACGATCAACTCTATTTAGCGGTGAGAGACAAGGATCGGCTTGCGCACGCACTGGAGGCTAGCCACCGCGTTGCTTTCAAGCGCCGAAAAATTCTCCTCGCATTGCCACCTGATCAATTTGTAGGAAAGACTCGGGATGGCTGTGAATTCAGCGACTACGAATCCCTCATCAGGTTTGTCGTGAGTGCGACCGTGACGGCAGCTGGAGGTGAGGCCTCAGTATTGGTCAATTTGCATCCGCGCATCGCTCCGGAATCGGTCCCCTATCTTGCCGATATGGGAGTTGTGGTGGTGGCTGACCCGATCGAAAGTCTGGTACCTCTGGCGGATATCTATATCGCGGTAGCCTCCGCAACCATTCGTCTCGCTGTGTCGTGTGGAATACCCGTGATAAATTACGATGCGTATGCGTATGACTATGACGATTACAAGAATTTGAGTGGTGTTGTTGAAGTTAAAACGAAGGCCTCCTTTTCTGCCGCAGTGAATGCGTTGTCTAACGATGAGGCTGAATTCGCAAGAGTAAAGGCGGCTCAGATCAGTACTGCAGCAGACCTTTGTGTGCTTGATGGGCAGGCAGCATCTCGCATGCTGGCCTTGTTTGACGAACTCTCGTCGTAGTTGCGTCCCGATCCGGGCATGGTTTCTCACCCAAGCCTAGCGATCGTGAGGGAAGCTACTCGAAAAGCTTTTTAAGAGATGCAGATTTTCGGAGCGAGAGAAGGTATTTCGGCAAAAGAAACACCCGGTTTCCGATGAATTTGATGACTGGCACCCGCTTGAGTGCTGAAAATTTCCGGCCTAGCAGGCGCTGCGCCGCGAAAAGTTGTTTTTGTCCGGAATCTTCATTTCGGAAGTCGACTGCGTTTGCGCTGATGCCGTTATTCGTGGTCGGGCGGCTGACGAAGCATTTGGATTCGTCAATGTGAAAGCAGACAATAGACTCATAAAAAGCTACTGAGTAAACACGTTGACCATAGGTGTTTTTAACTGCATTCACGGCGGGAAACCGTGAATTCAGAGAGTCGATGATTCTTTTCGAAAAGTTGATAAACGAATACCGCGAAGGGTTTCCGAACTCGCTCATATAGCTTGTATGAACGTCTTCAACCACAAGCATTCCTCCGGAATTTATTTGGGGGATGCACCTATCGGCGGTAAGAATCTGCTGATGATTGGTGTGCCCGCCATCGTCAAGGACTACGTCAACCTTTCCGACCGATGCAAAAAAATTCGCCCAGAACGCAGGATCTGACTGGCTGCCTATGAAAATAGGAAATCCTTCCTTCTCCCATTTTTTTGCGGCCGGATTGAGATCAATACCTATGATGGTGGCTTGGGGACCAAAAAAACTCCGCCACATGAAAAGCGAGCCGCCGTTTAG
>NZ_JBFUCI010000730.1:0-1428 GCF_056405335.1 Variovorax sp. P1_H12_2 | reverse complement strand
GTGTAGAGGTCTTCCTTGAACTTCTTGTTGAACTCCTTGCTCAACCGCTCGATCTCGCCGCCCATGTTGTAGTGGCCGTAGCCGACCATGTAGACCTTGCCCGCCGAGGCCGCGCCCATGGCGGTCGGCGTGCCGCTGACCGTGCCGTAGTAGGTATAGAACTTGACGTTGTTGAGGCCGGCATCGTTGGCCGCCTTGATCAGCAGCGCGAGGTCGGAGCCCCAGTTGCCGGTGATCACGGTGTCGGCGCCCGAGGCCTTGATCTTGGCGATGTAGGGCGAGAAGTCGCGCACCTGCGCCAGCGGGTGCAGGTCTTCGCCGACGATCTGCACGTCGGGCCGCTTGCGCGCCAGGTTTTCCTTGGCGTACTTGGCCACCTGCACGCCATGCGAGTAGTTCTGGTTGAGCAGGTAGACCTTCTTGACGTCCGCCTGATCCTTCATGTAGGTGGTCAGCGCTTCCATCTTCATGGAGGTGTCGGCGTCAAGCCGGAAGTGCCAGTAGCTGCACTTGCTGTTGGTCAGGTCGGGATCGACCGCCGCGTAGTTCAGGTAGAGCACTTCCTTGCCCGGGTTGCGGGCGTTGTTCTTCTCGAGCGCGTCGATGATGGCGAGCGCCGGGCCGGAGCCGTTGCCCTGCACCACGTAGCGTGCGCCCTGGTCCATGGCCGAGCGCAGGGCGCTGGTGGTTTCCTGCGGGCTCAGCTTGTTGTCGATGCCGATGATCTCGAACTTGACCCCGGCCGCGTTCTTCTTGTTGAACTCCTCGGTCAGGAACTGGAAGGTCTTGAGCTGGTTCGTGCCGACGGCGGCCATCAGGCCCGACAGCGGGTCGAGCCACGCGATCTTGACGGTCTCTCCCTTCTGGGCAAAGGCGCCGGTGGCAGTGGCCGCGAGGATGGCGGCGGTGGCGATTTTCAGAGCGAATTTCAATCTGTGTCTCCTAGGTCAAGCGGTCAAGGCGGGACGAGATTACAAGTCTTTGGGGACCTGCCCGTCAGGGAATGCCCGTAAGGAAGACGCTGCCGGGGCGGTTTTTATCACCCATGCGACAGCGCGCCTTCGGATGTTGCTACTCAGCGGTAGGATCTTCTCGTTTCAGACCCCCGGCAGCTTGTAGTCGCGCAGTTGTTCGCGCAATCGGGTCTTGAGGATCTTGCCGGTGGCGCCGATCGGAATCGCTTCCACGAACACCACGTCGTCCGGGATCTGCCACTTGGCCGTCTTGCCCTGGTAGAAGGCGAGCAGCTCGTCGCGCGTGACCTCGGCGCCGGGTTTCTTCACCACCGCCACGATCGGGCGCTCGTCCCACTTGGGATGGGCGACGCCGATGCAGGCCGCCATCGCGATCGCCGGATGCGCGACCGCGATGTTCTCGATGTCGATCGAGCTGATCCATTCGCCGCCCGACTTGATCACGTCCTTGCTG
>NZ_JBFUCI010000729.1:0-1428 GCF_056405335.1 Variovorax sp. P1_H12_2 | reverse complement strand
GACCACGACCACGTCGCCCTTGGCGATGTCGACCGAGCAGTCGTTGAGCACCTGCACCGGGCCATACCACTTGGAAACGTTCTTGATTTCAATCATTTTTTCGGACATGTCAGGCCTCCCGCCGGGCCGCCCCAAGGGAGGCCTGCGCCCCCTCGGGGCTGAGGTCCGCGGCTCCAAACTCGCCTGCGCGAGTTTGGACGGACCGAAGGGCCGGCGCCTCTGGCGCCGACTCGTCCAGCGAATACACGAAGTGATGAGCGTGGGGGTTCATGGTTTCTCCTTCAGCGGATGATGGCGATCTTCTTGTGCAGGCGCTTCACGAGCCACGAGAGCGAATAGCACAGGATGAAGTAGACGACGGCGGCCAGCAGGTAGGCTTCTTCGGGCCGGCCGAAGTTCTTGCCTGCGGTGTCGAAGCCCTTGAACAGGTCGTAGGCGCCGATGGCATAGACCAGCGAGGTGTCCTGGAACAGGATGATGGTCTGGGTCAGCAGCACCGGCAGCATGTTGCGGAACGCCTGCGGCAGGATCACCAGCTTCATGTTCTGGCCGTAGGTCATCCCCATCGCCTGGCCCGCGGACACCTGGCCGCGCGGGATCGACTGGATGCCGGCGCGCATGATCTCGCTGAAGTAGGCGGCCTCGAAGGCGACAAAGGTGATGATGGCCGAGTACTCGGGCCCGATCGGCCGCCCGATCATCGTCGGCACCAGCAGGAAGAACCACAGGATCACCATCACCAGCGGAATGCTGCGCATGCCGTTGACATAGATGGCCGCCGGCAGGTCGAGCCACTTGTTGCCCGACAGCCGCATCAGCGCGAGCAGGGTGCCGAAGAAGATGCCGCCCAGCGTGGCGACCACCGTCAGGAACACGCTGAAATAGAGGCCTTTCAGCAGAAAGGCGCTGACGACGTCCCAGTGGAAGAAGGTCAGATCGAGATTCATGTCAATGTCCTCCCGTTCCGCCGGCCGCGACGAACCCGGGCACTCGGACCCGCTTCTCGACCCAGGCCATGATGCGGTTGATCACCATCGCCGAGATCACGTAGAGCACGGTCACGGCCATGTACATCTCGGTCACGCGGGCGGTCTCCTCGCCGGCCTGCATCGCGAACTGGATCATCTCGGGAATCGACACCGCGAATGCGACCGACGAGTTCTTGAAGATGTTCATCGATTCGCTGGTGAGCGGCGGAATGATGATCCGGTAGGCCATCGGCAGGATCACGTAGCGGTAGTACTGCGGCGTGGTGAAGCCCACTGCCATGCCCGCGTAGCGCTGGCCCTTGGGCAGGGCCTGGATGCCGGAACGCAATTGCTCGGCGATCCGTGCCGAGGTGAAGAAGCCCAGCGCGAACACCACCAGGATGAAGGGCGGCAGGCCGGCCATGACCGGGAATATCTTCGGCACCACGTGGTACCAGAG
>NZ_JBFUCI010000728.1:0-1440 GCF_056405335.1 Variovorax sp. P1_H12_2 | reverse complement strand
GTGCAGCACAGGGCGTGGGGGCCCATGAAATCGCTGAGGGCGCGCCTGTTGTGGTTCCTGCTGGCGGCGATCGTGCTCGCGGCCAGCACGCAGGCCTTCGTGGCCTACCGCGCGGTGCTGGAGGAGGCCGACGGCATCTTCGACCACCACATGCGTCAGATGGCACTGTCGCTGCGGGCCGGGCTGCCGCCCAGTTCCGCGGTCGGCGGCCTTGGCGGCGGCGATGAGAACTTCGAATTCATCGTCCAGGTCTGGACGCTGGACGGCATCCGGATCTTCGAATCGGCGGCCCAGGCGGCCCTGCCGCAGCGCGCGGTGCTCGGCTTCTCGAACGTGCAGGCGCGCGGCACCACCTACCGGGTGTTTTCGCTGGCGACCGGCGCACTGGTGATCCAGGTCGCGCAGGACATGGCGGCGCGCCGCCGGATGGCCGGCACGCTGGCGCTGCGCACCGTCGGCCCGATCGTGCTGGCGGCGCCGCTGCTGATGCTGGTCGTCTGGTGGGTCGTGAGCCGCTCGCTGGCGCCGGTGGCGCGCGTGCGCCGGCAGGTGGCCGCACGGCAGGCCGACGACCTGTCACCGCTCAGCGAAGGCGACCTGCCCGAGGAGGTGCGTCCGCTGGTGCACGAATTGAACCTGCTGTTCGTGCGCGTGCGCCAGGCCTTCGAGGCCCAGAAGCATTTCGTCGCCGATGCCGCACACGAATTGCGCTCCCCGCTGGCGGCGCTCAAGCTCCAGGTCCAGGGCCTGCAGCGGGCGGGCGACGACGCGGCCCGCGAACTCGCCGTGGCCCGCCTGGCGGCCGGCATCGACCGCGCGACCCGGCTGGTCGAGCAGATGCTGGCGCTGGCGCGGCACGAGGCCAGCGCGGCAGCCGGGCTGCAGCCGGAACGCGTCAGCCTGCCCGAGGTGGCACGCCTGGCCATTTCCGACGTTGTGGCCGCGGCCCAGGCGCGCGACATCGATATCGGCATCGCGCGGGCCGACCCGGCCATGGTGCAGGGCCAGCCCGAAGCGCTGCGCACCTTGCTGCGCAACCTGCTCGACAACGCGGTCAAGTACACGCCTCCCGGCGGTCGCGTCGACCTCGGAATCGCGGCCGGCGCGGGCGGGATCGCGCTGAGCGTGGACGACAGCGGGCCCGGCTTGCCCGAGAGCGAGCGCGAGCGCGTTCTCGATCGTTTCTACCGCGTGGGCGAAGCCCAGGCCCCCGGCAGCGGCCTGGGTCTGGCGATCGTCAAGTCGATCGCCGACCTCCACGTCGCGACCGTGTCGCTCGACCGCTCCCCCCTCGGCGGCCTGCGCGTTCTGGTGCGCTTCCCGAACTGAGCTAGCTCCAAGCCGACGCGGAGCGTGGACCCGGCCGGCGCAGCCAGGCCCGTTGGTGAAACACCGCGGAACCGGCTTCGCCGGGCCGCTGGTGTTGCCCCCGGTAGGGGG
>NZ_JBFUCI010000727.1:0-1459 GCF_056405335.1 Variovorax sp. P1_H12_2 | reverse complement strand
GGTCGGGCCGCCGTTTCGACGTGCTGGTCGAGATCGGCGTGCCGGGCCAGCGCACCGGCTGCCGCACGCGCGAGGAGGCCCTGGCGCTGGCCGCCGCCGTCGCGCGCTCGTCCGCCGCGCAACTGGGCGGCATCGAGTGCTACGAGGGCGGCCTCGCGACCTGCGACAGCGCGCATGACGCGCGCGAAGTCACGGCGCTCGTGAACCGCGTGCTGGAAGTGGCGCAAGCCTGCGATGCGCAGCAGCTGTTCTGCGACCCCACCGTGATGCTGACGGCCGGCGGCTCGGCCGTGTTCGACCTGGTGCTGCCGTTGCTGCGCGCGCAGGGCCTGTCGCGTCCGGTGCAGGGCGTGCTGCGCTCGGGCTGCTACATCACGCACGACCACGGCAACTACGCGCGCTTCCTGAAGCAGGTCGAGCGGCGCGAGGGGCTGGATGCCTCGCTGCGCGCGGCGCTCGAAGTCTGGGCCATGGTGCAGTCGGTGCCCGAGCCCGGCCTGGCCTTGCTGACCTGCGGCCGGCGCGACATCTCCTACGACCTCGAGATGCCGATCCCGGTGCGCCATGCCCCGCGCGGTGCGCGCAGCCCGGACGCCGCACCGCCGGGCTGGCGCGTCAGCGCCCTCAACGACCAGCATGCCTACCTGCGCTTCGACCCCGCGGGGCCCGCGCCGCGGGTCGGCGACCGCGTGGCCCTGGGCATCTCCCACCCGTGCACCACCTTCGACAAGTGGCGCTGGCTGGCGCTCGTCGAGGACGATGGCGCGGTCACCGGTGCGGTCAGCACCCGCTTCTGAAGGACGCAATGAACGGTTCCTCCGCTCAATTGTTGCAGCGCCTGCGCGAGCGCATGGCCGAGCTGCCGGCCGCCCAGCGCAGCGTGGTGCAGTGCGTGCTCGAAGACCCGCGTGCGGCCGTGGCCGCCACCGTCGAGCAACTCGCGCAGCAGGCCGGCGTCTCGATGCCGACCATCGTGCGCACCTGCCGCAGTTTCGGCTTCGAGTCGGTGCGCGAGTTCATGCTGGCGCTGGCGCAGGACCTCGCGGTCACCGGCTCCTACCTGCACCGCAGCGTGCTGGCCGAGGACAGCGCGGGCGACGTCGCCAGCAAGATCATCCATGCGGCCGTCTCCTCGCTGACCGAACTGGGCCGCCGCATCGACGTCGAGGTGATCGACCAGGTCGCGAGCCGCCTGGCCGAGGCCAGACGCATCGACTGCTACTCGGTGGGCGCGGCCTCGACCTTCATGGCGAACGAACTGCAGAGCCGCCTGTTCCGGCTCGGCTGCAACTCCAACGCCTTCTTCGATCTGCACCAGCAACTGGTCTCGGCCAGCACGCTGGGGCCCGACGGCGTCGCCTTCGTGATCTCGCACGTGGGCCGCATGCCCTACACGCTGGAGGCGGCGCGGTTCGCGCGCTCGCAGGGCGCCACCGTGGTGGCGCTCACGCAGCCCGAC
>NZ_JBFUCI010000726.1:0-1459 GCF_056405335.1 Variovorax sp. P1_H12_2 | reverse complement strand
CCCCGCCCGACGGCAGACGCCGCCATCGACCCGACCACGCCGCGCCAGCCGCGGCGCGGCGAGTCGGCCCACTGGATCACCCGCAGCGCGCTGTGCGTCGAGGTGCGCGACCCGCGCCGCGCCAACGGACCGGCGGCCGAGAAGCTCGGCAGCGCCTCGGGCGTGCTCTACGTCTTCATGCCGCCGCTGGCGCGGCTGGAGGACTACCTCGACCTGGTCGCCGCGATCGAAGCCACGGCCGAGCAGCTCGGCGTGAAGATCGTGATGGAAGGCTATCCGCCGCCGCGCGATCCGCGCCTCAAGATGCTGCAGGTCACGCCCGATCCCGGCGTCATCGAAGTCAACATCCATCCCGCGCACAACTGGCGCGAGCTGGTCGAGCACACCGAGTTCCTCTACAACGCCGCGTTCGAGACCCGCCTGTCGGCCGAGAAGTTCATGACCGACGGCCGCCACACCGGCACCGGCGGCGGCAACCACTTCGTGATGGGCGGCGCGGTGCCGACCGACAGCCCCTTCCTGCGCCGGCCCGAGCTRCTCGCCAGCCTGCTGCTCTACTGGCACAACCATCCGTCGCTGAGCTACCTGTTCTCGGGCATGTTCATCGGCCCGACCAGCCAGGCGCCGCGCGTGGACGAGGCCCGAAACGACCAGGTCTACGAGCTCGAGATCGCGCTCAAGGAAATCGCCCGCAACCGCGAGATCCACGGCCAGAACATGCCGGCCTGGCTGGTCGACCGGACCTTGCGCAACATCCTGGTCGACGTCACCGGCAACACGCACCGCAGCGAGTTCTGCATCGACAAGCTCTATTCGCCCGACTCCAGCACAGGCCGCCTGGGCCTGCTCGAGCTACGCGCTTTCGAGATGCCGCCGCATGCCCGCATGAGCATCGCGCAGCAACTGCTGCTGCGCGCCTTCATCGCCCGCTTCTGGGACGCCCCCTACCAGGCGCCGGCCACCCGCTGGGGCACCGAGCTGCACGACCGCTTCCTGCTGCCGACCTTCGTCAGGATGGACTTCGACGACGTCATCAGCGAGATGCGGCAGGCCGGCTTCGCCTTCGACCCGAACTGGTTCGCGCCGCACTTCGAGTTCCGTTTCCCGCTGGTCGGCCAGGTGCAGGCGATGGGTGTCGAGCTGTCGCTGCGCAACGCGCTCGAACCCTGGCACGTGATGGGCGAGGAAGGCTCGGCCGGCGGCACGGTGCGCTATGTCGACTCCTCGCTCGAACGCATCGAGGTGCGCGTCACCGGCCTCAACGAAAGCCGCTACGTCGTCACCGTCAACGGCCGTGCGCTGCCGCTGCAGCCCACCGGCACCGTCGGCGAGTTCGTGGCCGGCGTCCGCTACAAGGCCTGGAACCCGCCCTCGGCGCTGCATCCGAGCATCGGTGCGCATGCCCCCCTGACTTTCGACATCGTCGACACCTGGATGAAGCGCTCGCTCGGTGGTTGCC
>NZ_JBFUCI010000725.1:0-1473 GCF_056405335.1 Variovorax sp. P1_H12_2 | reverse complement strand
CGGTCTGGATCGTGAGCTTGAGCTTTTCGGCCGCCGGCTGGAGGCTGTCGGGCTGCTGGTAGACGATGTCGGTGAAGGCCTCGGCGGCCTTGGCGAATTCCTGCGTCGCCTGCTGGCTGCGCACTTCGTTCTCGATCGTGGGGCGCAGCTTGTCGAACGGCGGCACGACGGAAGGCTTGAGGTCGACGAGTTGAATGATGTGGAAGCCGAACTCGGTCTCGACCAGGCCGCTGATCTCGCCCTTCTTGAGCGCGAACATCGCGTCTTCGAAAGGCTTGACCATCGCGCCGCGGGTCACGAAGTCAAGATCGCCGCCCTTCTGCGCCGAGCCGGGGTCCTGCGAGTTCTTGCGCGCCACGTCGGCGAAGGTGTCGGGGGCCTTGCGGACGCCGGCGAGCAACTGCTCGGCCTTCGCGCGTGCCTGCTCGCGCTCGGCGGCCGGGGCGCTTGCAGGCGCTGCGATCAGGATGTGGCTGGCGCGCCGCTCTTCCTTGCTGCCGAAGCGGACGGCGTTCTGGTCGTAGTAGCTGCGCAGGTCGGCCTCGCTGACCGCGATGCCCTTCTTGGCGGCGTCGAGATCGAGCACCAGGTACTCGATGCTCGCCTGCTCGGGCACCTGGAACAGCGCCGTGTGGTCCTTGTAGTAAGCCTGCAGGTCGGCGTCGCTGACATTGACCTTGGCGGCGAAGTCGGCGGGCTTGAAGAGCGCGACCTGGACCTCGCGCCGATCGTAGAAGGCATCGAGCGTCGCCGCCGCCTGCGCCGCCGTGGCGAAGGCCGTGCCGGACACGCCCAGCGAGACTTGCTGCGTCGCGAGATCGGCGCGCACCGAGGCTTCGTACTGTTCGGGCGTGCGGCCGGTCGCACGCATGAAGGTCTCGCGGTCGAACTTGCCGTCGGCGGTGCGGAACGTTGCCAGGCCCGGATCGGCCGCGAACATCCGTGCCAGCCGCTCCTCGGAGACCGACATGTTCGACTTCGTTGCCGCGGCGGCAAGCACGCGCTCGCGCACCATGCGCTCCAGCGTGGCATAGCGCGCGGCGTCCGAGTCGAGCAGCGCCGGCTCGATGTTGGGCGCCTGCTGCCGGATCCGGTCGACCTCGTTGCGGTGCTGGGCATCCCACTCGGGCCGCGTGATGTCGACGCCCGCCACGTGCGCGACCTTCTCGCCCTGGCCGCCCCCCTGATAGCGATCGACGCCGAACAGCACGAACGAGGGAATGATCAGCAAGAACAAGAACACCATGATGATCTTGTTGTACTTGCGGAAGGAATCAAACATGCTTGAGCACTCTCTAGGACGGATATTGACGCAGCAAGAAAAAAGGCGAACCGTCAGTTCGCCTTCTTTGCATCGGGTGGTGGGTGCTGAGGGGCTCGAACCCCCGACCTACGCCTTGTAAGGGCGCCGCTCTACCAACTGAGCTAAGCACCCCACCTTAAACGATGTCTCAGTTCAGCGCGTCTTTGAGC
>NZ_JBFUCI010000724.1:0-1479 GCF_056405335.1 Variovorax sp. P1_H12_2 | reverse complement strand
CATCACGGCCGTCCCCCTGGTCAACGGGATTCGATGACCCGAAGAGGGGAAATGCAAGTCCAGGCCCTTGTCTTCGCTCAGGAAGAGGTTGCAAAAGGCCGCACCGCCATAGTGCGCGCCGTCATGGTGGTACTTCGCGCCGCGGCAGGCCATGAGGGCGACGTCGCAGGAGGCAAGCACCTCGTGCAGGCCGAGCGTCCGCGTCCAGTCGGCCATCGCCTGCACGCAGTACCGGTAGTCCGGCCAGCGCATGCGCGCGCGCGCCAGAGGCAATGGCTCGACGTCTCCGGGTTCCAGGCCCAAGCGCAACGATATCTCCCTTTGCCAGTCCGCCATCAGCCTTGCAGGGGGCGCAGGCACGTCGACCGTGCCTGACAGCACAACCTCGCTCACGCTTCGGCTGCGGATGGCATCGCCACTCCAGAAATAGGAAGCAAGGAGGTCCCGCGCTCGATGCGGGGGAGGGGGGTGGCTCATCCGGATCAGTGTAGTGGGGCGACGTCCCCCCGCTTGGCGAGGGGCCTCGGGGGTTGCACCACTGCGAACGAAAGGCCTGCGCTCAGCGCAGCATCCAGCCGGCTGAGCCGTCGAGGATCTGCGTCATCACCTCGCGGTCGTTGCGGCCCGAGCGGACCAGCACGTGGAAGGAATGGTCGGCTTCGTCGATCCGCATCAGGGTCGCCAGCGGCCCGAGTTCGGCCACGAGCTTCTCGATCCGGCCGAACTCCGCCAGCTTGTCGCGCGTGCCCTGGACGAACAGCATGGGCGTGCGGACATCGACGAGATGCCGCGCGCGGTCGCTCGAAGGCGCGCCCGCTGCATGCAGCGGAAAACCCAGGAACACCAGGCCCGCCACTCCCGGCAAGGGCTCCAGGGCCTGCGCCTGGGAGGTCATGCGGCCGCCGAACGACTTGCCGCCCGCGAAGAGCGCAAGCGCGGGGAAGAGGCCGGCGGCATGCGCCACGGCCGCGCGCACCGTGGCCTGGGCGATCGCCGGCGAATCGGTGCGCTTCGAGCCGCGCTCCATGTAGGGGAACTGGTAGCGCAGCGTGGCGATGTGGCGCTGCGCCAGGCCGTCGGCCACCTCGGCCATGAACGCGTGCGCCATGCCGGCACCGGCGCCATGGGCGAACACGTAGCAGGCGCGCGGCGCCGGCGGCGACTGCACCAGGCCGGAGACGCTCTCGCCGTCGTCGAGAGGGATGGTGGTGGGGCGTGCTTCGGTGTTCATGTGGCGTCCTCTCGAGGCCGGCGCACGGCAGCGCCGAAGCGGGAAATTGTGGCGCATGCCGGCGGATCGGCGGTGTCGGGAGGTCGCGTCGAAGTTCTTCGACCGCATCATCCGGGAAGGCAACGCGGGAGGCCGCCCCCTCAGCCGCCGAAAAGCTTGCGGCGAATCGGCCCTCGCGTGTCGCCCTTGGCCGGCGCGCCGCCAGGGCCGGCCTGCGGGCGCCCCGGCGACGCGGCCCGGTCGCAGGC
>NZ_JBFUCI010000723.1:0-1480 GCF_056405335.1 Variovorax sp. P1_H12_2 | reverse complement strand
CACTTCGTGTCCGGGCGCCCACCCCCTGCCGGGGGCAACACCAGCGGCCCGGCGAAGCCGGTTCCGCGGTGTTTCACCAACGGGCCWGGCTGCGCCGGCCAAAKCAAAAGCCGGCGCTGCGACCGTTTCTCGGCTGCGCGCAGCGCGCCCGTTCGTGCGCAGTCGCGGAACCGGCTTCGCCGGGCCGCGGACTGCGCCCCCGGTAGGGGGTGGGCGAACTACACGAAGTGAGTTCAACCTGGGGGCGAGCCACGTTTTCGGCTTCGCCGGGCCGCTGACTGCGCCCCCGGTAGGGGGTGGGCGCCCGGACACGAAGTGCCGGGCAACCTGGGGGCGAGCATCATGACCCACGGTAGGTGGAGTAGCTCCACGGACTCACCAGCAGGGGCACGTGATAGTGCTGGTCGGTATGCGCGACGCCGAAATCCAGCGCCACCCGGTTCAGGAAGTTCGGCTCGGGCAGCGTCACGCCGCGGGCCTTGAAATAGCCCGCGACATCGAACACCAACCGGTAGGTGCCGGTCTTCAGCGTGCTGTTGTCATAGAGCGGCCCGTCGCTGCGGCCGTCCGCGTTCAGCGTGAAGCGCCTGACCAGCGTGGCGCGAGCGTCCTCCGCGGTGCCGTCGGTGGTGAAGAGCGCGACCTCCATGCCGCCGGCCGGGCAGCCGTGCATCGTGTCCAGTACGTGAGTGCTCAGGCCCATGAATCTTCTCCTTCGGTGCATTCGGGAAATTACGGTCGACAAAAGTGTATACAGTTATCGGCTTTGGGTCTATCATKAAAAACATGGACTCGACCACCACCCGCGCGATCGTCGACGCACTCACCAAGGCCATTGTGGAGCACAGGCTCCAGCCGGGCAGCAAGCTGGCCGAGCAGAAGCTCGCGGACCACTTCGGCGTCTCGCGCACGCTGGTGCGGCAGGCGCTGTTCCAGCTGTCGCAGAACAAGCTGATCCGGCTCGAGCCCGCGCGCGGCGCCTTCGTGGCGGCACCCGCGGTCGACGAGGCCAAGCAGGTGTTCGCGGTGCGCCGCATGCTCGAGGCCGAGATGACGCGCGCCTTCGTTCGCAACGTCACGCCGGCCAAGATCAAGGCACTCAGGGAGCACGTCGCACTCGAGAAGGCCGCCGTCTCGGGCGAGGACATCTCGGGCCGCACCGAGTTGCTTGGCGACTTCCACGTGCGCATGGCCGAGTTGATGGGCAACACGGTGCTGGCGCAGATCCTCGGCGAGCTGATCTCGCGCTGCGCCCTGATCACGCTGATGTACCAGAGCGCGACCGCGGCAGAGCACTCGAACGACGAGCACGCCGACATCGTGAAGGCCCTCGCCGCCAAGGACGAGGAACGCGCCGTGCGACTCATGACCGAGCATCTCGAGCACGTCGAGGCCAACCTCACTTTCGACCGCAAGGTCCCGACACACGACATCACACTGGCACTGGCCTGACGACCCATGACCGTTTACGACTCCACAC
>NZ_JBFUCI010000722.1:0-1481 GCF_056405335.1 Variovorax sp. P1_H12_2 | reverse complement strand
GCGCGCGACCGTGGGCGCGCTGGTACTGTTGCCATGAGACCCGTACAGGAGAGCAAGCCATGATCGTCGGCATGAACCACTTCACCGTGACCGCGGAGGACGAGCAGAAGACGCTCGCCTTCTACACCGGCCTGCTCGGCCTGCGCGTCGGGCACCGGCCGGAGCTCGGCTTTCCCGGCGCCTGGCTCTACGGCAGCGGCCCGCAGGCGGTGCTGCACCTCTACTTCGAGCGGCCGGTGCCGGCGCAGCGCACCGGGGTCATCGACCACATGGCGTTCACGGCGCAGGACCTGCGCGCGGTCAAGGCCCGCTTCGATGAGAGCGGGATCAGGTACGAGTTGCGCCAGCAGCCCGGTGGCGGCACCTGGCAGCTGTTCTGCCACGACCCCAGTGGCGCCAAGGTCGAACTCGATTTCGACGCTTCGGAGGTGCTTTGACATGCCAGTTTTCAACGCATCTCCGTTCAATGCCATCCCTTCCGCAGGAGGCAGCGCAATGTTTCACCGTTTCTGTCGGTTCATGCTGCTGCCTCTGCTGGGCCTGGCGATCGCGGGCTGCGCGACCGACCCGTCGCGGCTGCCGCTCGGCAGCACGCGCGCCGAGGTGCTGCAGCAGGCAGGCAAGCCGACCGCCACCTATCCCCTGCCCGGCGGCGGCGAGCGGTTGCAGTATTCGCGCGCACCCTCCGGCTACCAGGTCAACAACGTCGACCTCGATGCGGCCGGGCGTGTGGTCGCGATCACCCAGGCGCTCGACAACCCGATCTACGACAGCCCGATCGTGATCGGCCAATGGCGCGAAGCCGATGTGCTGCGAACTTTCGGGCGGCCCTACCAGGTCACCCGGGTCACTTCCTTCGATGGCCCGATCTGGAGCTGGCAGTTCATGGACCTCAGCATGCCGCGCCTGTTCTATGTCTACTTCGACCCTGACGGCGTCGTGGTGCGTTACTTCGCCGGTGACAGCCCGAACATCCTGAACGTGAAGTGACCGCCGAGGCGCTACAGTCGGCGCATGAACCGGCTTGCCTTGTCTTTCCTCGCCTTGGCACTGGGGGGCTGCGCCACGCCCCCCAATGAAGTCGTCCGCATGAGCGACGGCGTCTTGCGTGCCACGACCTCCGCCCAGGCTGCGGCGCATTGCGAAAAGGATCGATCGACCCTGCGGATGCTCGGGAAGGCGCCGGCGGAGTCCGGCGTCCTGTTTCGCTGCGAACGCTAGCAGGGCCTGGACGTCGGGCCGCTTGAATCGAGCACTAGATCAAGGCCCTTAATCGGCGCTGGGCGCGGTCGAGTCCGACGACCAGGCGATTCTCGATACTCTCCGCCTCCGTGATTCGATCGTCGAGCCATGCGGCATCCGTGTATCCGACTTGGGACATCTTCTGCATCATGACGCCGATGAGGGCGTTTTGATCCGTGATCAACCCATCCCAGAGGTCGACATCCGCCTGGGCGCCTTGTATTTCCACGTAGCTGGCC
>NZ_JBFUCI010000721.1:0-1497 GCF_056405335.1 Variovorax sp. P1_H12_2 | reverse complement strand
CAGCAAGGGCGGTACCTGCTCGCCATGGCGCGCCCACCAGGCGGGCCAGTCGCGCCCGCCGACGACGACGTGCGCGCGCAGGTTGTGCAGCACCAGCAGCGAGCCGATGCGATTCATGTGTGAGGTGCGCTCCTGCGTCAGCCGTGCGAGCTCTCTGTGCTCGCGGCGCGCGTCTTCGTCCTCGGGCGTGGGCTCATGCACTACCGACCACACACGCTCGCCGCGATGATGGCGCAGCAGCATCGCCAACAGCTTGTCGCCATCGATCCGGTCGCTCTTGGCCCGCCTGGCATGTCGGTTCACCTCGATGCTCGAGGAGTCGACCACGATGTTGTCGACACTTTGCTCGATCAGCCAGCGGTGCAGCCACCAGCCGTCGCGGCCGGCTTCGTAGCAGGTATGCACTTTGGCCTGCATGTCGAGCTTGCAGCGCTCCCGGGCCTTGCCGATGCAGTGTGTAACCGCAGCCGTGTCGCCGGCGTCCACGGTGTACCGGCTCGGGCCGCGGTGACCATCGTTCGCTGTCAGCTTCCAGGCCTTGTCGCCGAGCTCGAAGCTCATGTACAGCTCGCCCTGGATCGCCGTATCCTCATGCTGTGAGACTGCCTGGGTTGTCGACATTTCCATCTCCTCTGCCAAGAAGTTAAGGAAAKTTTTAGCTAAACGGGTTTCGCTCGGGTAGTCCCACATAGCATCTTCGGAGCGGTTCGAGCGTCCGCAGTGGGCCCGACGGCGGCGTCGCGCATGTGGCAGGATGCGGCCAACACCAGACCTTCACCGAGCACCCCCAGTTCCATCCAGAAGTCCAAGTATGAGCAGCATCGGTGTCATCGTCCGTGCATCACAGGAAGTTGAAGAGCTCGACGCAAACTGGCTGCCGCAACCGCTGGGCAGCCGGCCTCATGTCCACGCTGTCATCTACGAACTGACGCGCGTCACGACGAGGTCACAGCGGTTCGACCTGCGTCCGCAAGGTATTGCCTTGGAGCTTGAAGTCGGAGATGACGAGCCGCCGATGTCCGTCGCTGCATCGGGCGTGTTCGACGAAGCGGCTGTTGCGATGTTGAAGAAGCTATGTGCAGCTCTCGGCGCCCGGTTCTACGACAGCGAAGAAGGTCGATTCATAATTTGAGCGACCGCCGCTCGCGGCCAGGAGCCGACGTCCGAGACGCCCGTCCAGTCGGCGCCAAAGCGGCCTTTCAGAGGTGTAGTTCCTGCCTTGCTTTCCCGACCGCGTCGGTCTTGAGTTGCGGGTGACCCGGGCCGCATGGAGCGCAACATCATTGCAGCACTTCATGGTCCCCGGATTGCAGCCTCTACGGAGCGTGGGTCACGCGAGGCTAAGCTGAAAATGCCTGACCAAGGGATCTGGACGAATTTGAGGATCGATGAGCCTGCGCCATTCGGCGTACGCAGGTGATCCACGGAAGCGGACCGTATGGTCCTCAAGGGAATCCCACCGGATCCTCAGCAGCGCGCGGCCGGGTTCTTCAAGAC
>NZ_JBFUCI010000720.1:0-1497 GCF_056405335.1 Variovorax sp. P1_H12_2 | reverse complement strand
CCAGGTAGGCGACCGCGTGGGCGATGTCGGCGGGTTTGCCGAGATGGCCGAGGGGAATCTGGCCGAGCAGCGCCTGCTGCTGGGCCTCGGGCAGGCTGGCCGTCATGTCGGTCTCGATGAAACCGGGCGCCACGCAATTGACCGTGATGCTGCGGCTGCCGAGCTCGCGCGCCAGCGCCCGCGTCATGCCGGCCACGCCGGCCTTGGCGGCCGCGTAGTTGGCCTGGCCGGCATTGCCGGAGGCGCCGACCACGCTGGTGATGCTGATGATGCGACCGTATCGTTGCTTCATCATCGGGCGGATCACGGCGCGCGACAGTCGGAAGACCGCCTTCAGGTTGGTGTCGAGCACCGCATCCCAGTCGGCGTCCTTGAGCCGCATCGCGAGCGTGTCGCGGGTGATGCCGGCGTTGTTGACCAGCACGTGGACCGCACCATAGACCTTGACGATCTCGTCGATCAGGGCCTCGACGGCAGCGCCATCGTTGACATCCAGCGCACAGCCTCGGCCATCGTAGGCAGCGAGTGCGGCGGTGATCTTGGCGGCGCCCTCTTCGGTGGTGCCGGTCCCGATGACCTTGAGGCCGCGCTGCGCCAGTTCGAGCGCAATGGCCGCGCCGATGCCTCGGGTCGCGCCGGTGACCAGGGCGACCTGGCCTTCGAATTTGGGAATGCTCATGGACTGAATCTCGAGACGGCGCGCTCAGGCGCCGAGCAGTTGCCGGGTTTCGGCGAGCGTCGCCGGATCATAGATCGAGGCCGCGGCCAGCGTCGGCGCGATGCGCTTGGCCATGCCGGCCAGCACCTTGCCGGGTCCGCACTCGACGATGGCTTCGATGCCGCGGGCCTCGAGGGCCTGCACGGTTTCCACCCAGCGCACCGGCCCCGCGGCCTGGCGCACCAGTGCGGCGCGGATGCGCTCGGCGTCGGTTTCGACCAGGACATCGATATTGTTGAGCACCGGAATCCGGGGCGCGGCGAGGGAAACCGACGCCAGCCGCTCGCGCAGCGCCTCGGCGGCCGGCTTCATCAGGCTCGAATGGAAAGGCGCGGAGACCGGCAGCGGCAGCGCGCGCTTGGCACCGGCGGCCTTGAGGACTTCGCAGGCCTTGTCGACCGCGGCCTTGCTGCCCGCGATCACGGTCTGCATCGGGTCGTTGAAGTTCACCGCTTCCACGATCTCGGCACTGCCGGGGCCGAAAGAAGCCGTGGCCTCGGCGCAGCCGGCCTTCACCTTGGCGGCGTCCATGCCCAGGATGGCCGCCATCGCGCCGACGCCGACCGGCACCGCCTGCTGCATCGCCTGGGCCCGGAAGCGCACCAGCGGCGCGGCCTGCGCCAGCGTCAGGACGCCGGAGGCCACCAGTGCCGAGTACTCGCCCAGCGAATGGCCGGCGACCACCGACGGCTCGGCGCCACCTTCGGCCAGCCAGGCGCGCCAGGCCGCGATCGCCGCGACCAGCATCACGGGCTGCGTATTGGTGGTCAGGGCCAGGG
>NZ_JBFUCI010000719.1:0-1500 GCF_056405335.1 Variovorax sp. P1_H12_2 | reverse complement strand
GCCCTTGACCGCCACTTCGGAGGCCGAGGCCGCCAGCTGGTTGGCCTGGCGCGCGTTGTCGGCGTTCTGCTTCACGGTCGAGGTCAGCTCTTCCATCGACGCCGCGGTCTGTTCCAGCGAGCTCGCCTGCTCCTCGGTGCGCGACGAMAGGTCCTGGTTGCCGGCCGCGATCTCGCCCGAAGCGGTGGCGATCGTGTCGCTCGAGGCCTTGATCTTTCCGACCACTGCGGTCAGTTCGATCTGCATCTGCCGGATCGAATGCAGCAAGCTGCCGGCACGCGCGGAGCCGGTGTCGACCTCCACCGCCAGATCGCCACTGGCGAAGCGGCCGACGACCTCCGCCGCATAGGCGGGCTCGCCGCCCAACTGCCGCCCCAGCGAACGCGCGACCATCAGCCCCATGCCCACGCTGGCCAGGAGCCCGACCGCGGCGATCACCAGCATCATCCAGCGCGAACTGCGATAGGTGTCGGCGGCTTGCTCCGCGCTGGCCTTGGCGAGCGCGTTGCTGTGCGCCACCATGGCTTCGAGCACTTCCTCGAGCGCGCGGGAGTCCTTCAGCAGCTGCGTGCTGTCGTCGCCCACCCGGCCGTCGAACTGCGAGCTGTCGAGCGATTGCTTGCCCACCAGCGCGACGAAATCCGCCATGCGCTGCTTCAGCGGCGCGATCTGGGTTTCGTACTGCCGATAGAGCGTCGCGCCGGCCTCGCTCTCGGCGAACAGCGGCTTGGCCACCGCGGCCCGCGCCTCGAGGTCTTCGATCGACTTGCGGATCGCGACGGACCCCGTATTGCGCTCGCCGCGCGTGGACGCCGACAGCAGCGTCATCTGGGACCGGCTGGCGTAGAGCAGCGCGATGTTGGCATCCTGCAAGGCCTGCAGGGTGTTCAGCTCATGGTGGTAGAGCCTGTCGGTCGACGCGCTGATGCGCGCCATGTGAAAGATGCCAAGCGCACTGACCACGGTGCCGAGGACCGCGACCACAAGAAAACTCAAGACCAGCTTGACAGTCACACGTAGCTGTTGAAACCACTGCATTCCTACTCCTTCGATGGCGGCCCTTGGCGGGCCTGGCTTTTAGAACTCGGTCCAGTCTCCAGACGCTGCGAGCTTCGGCTCGGATCGGGCCGACTCCGCGGTGCGCTTCGGCGCCGATGACGGGGCGGCCGCACCGGCCGGCTTGCGGGGCTGCACCTTGGCCTTCGATTTCGCCTGCGCAATCACGCGCGCGGCGTCGCCGTCGCTGGCCATCTTGAAGACGCTGACGGCCTGCACCAGGCTCGACGCCTGTTCCTGCAGCGAGCCGGCGGCCGCCGCTGCCTCTTCCACCAACGCCGCGTTCTGCTGCGTCACCTGGTCCATCTGCGTGATCGCCTGGTTGATCTGCTCGATCCCCGAGGTCTGCTCCTGGCTGGCCGCCGTGATCTCGCCCATGATGTCCGTCACGCGCTTCACGCTGTCCACGATCTCTTCCATCGTCCGGCCCGCTTGCGCCACCTG
>NZ_JBFUCI010000718.1:0-1511 GCF_056405335.1 Variovorax sp. P1_H12_2 | reverse complement strand
GGTTTTGCCTTCAATCGCCGCTCGACGGTCAGCCTGTCAGGCGTCCTGGGTGAGGTCCGCCTCGGCAGGGACTACACGCCCACGTTCTGGAACGACGCGGTGGCCGATCCGTTCACCTCCAACGGCGTGGGCATCAACCTGATCGCCACCGCGAGCGGCTTCAACTCCCCGGGCCAGGTGGCCAACGGCTTCCAGGGCAACCCCAACTACCTTCGGGCCTCCAACTCGGTGGGCTACTTCCTGCCACCGAGCCTGGGGGGCTTCTACGGCCAGGTGATGTATGCCTTCAACGAGGCGAGCAAGTACGACCCGGGCACGCTGACCCCGAACCTGCCCAACGGCCAGCGCGCCGGGCGCTATGTCGGCGGTCGCTTCGGCTACACCAAGGGCCCGCTGGATGTCGCCTTGGCGGCGGGCCGAAGCACCATCGGGGACCAGTTCTTCCAGGGCACAACGACCAATCTCGGCATCTGGAACATCGCCGCCACGTACGACTTCGGCGTCGTCAAGCTGCTCGGCGAGTACTCGCACAACAAGTTGAAAACCGACTTCTCCGGCATCCCGCCGCTGCCCAACGCCTTCGGCTTCACCAGCCCGGGCGCCAACGGTGGACTGATCGGCGCGACGGTGCCGGTCGGACCCGGTCTGATCCGGGCCGTCTATACCCAGGTGAAGTACAACAACGTCACGGCCCTGAACCAGGTGGCGCGTGGCCTCTCGCCGGACCCGAAGTCCGAGAAGTTCGCCCTCGGCTATGTGCACAACCTGTCGAAGCGCACAGCCCTGTACGCGACCGTGGCACGGATCGACAACTCGAACGGCGCCGACCTCACRGTGGGCGGGCCGGCCTTCTACACGAAGMCGATCAACGGTTCCGTGCCGACTGCGCAGTCCTCCACCGGCTACGACGTCGGCATTCGACACATCTTCTGATCGCCAATGACCACATTGACCTTGACCGGCTGGCCGGCACTCGGACGCCACCTCTTCCCGGCGTGCTCGCCAGCGTCGTCGTGGCCGCCGCAGCCACGTTTCTGTCGCAGCACCATGGCGGGCCGGTGTTGCTCTTTGCACTGCTGCTCGGCATGGCGATGAACTGGTTCTGTCGCGATAGCGATGCGAAGCACACTGGAGCCAGGGTCTCGCCTTTCGCTCAAAAGGCCAGCGAGTAGAACGTCGAAGCTGCGGGCGAGACCTGGCCTTCAGCGCAATCGAACTGGCCCCGCGAATGCATCACGCTCGCGCGCCGGCGCGCCGCGCGGGGCCGGTGGTTTGGCCGGGTTGTGCCAGATCGCACGCCCGAGCAGTTGCAGGCCCAGGCGATCGTGCAGCGCCAGCGTCAGTCTCTCGACGTACATCGAGCGGGCGGGCGACGCCGCCGCCGCCGACGACGACGACTTTAGATGACTACCGGGGCTTACGTCATGCCGGACATGAGTGTGATGGTCAGCTTAGGAAGCGGACTGGAAAAAATCCCCCCGTTCTTGGAGGGGGGAAAGTTCCTGTAGAAG
>NZ_JBFUCI010000717.1:0-1517 GCF_056405335.1 Variovorax sp. P1_H12_2 | reverse complement strand
GGGTCGCGGGAGCCGCGGCTACCGGCACCACCGCGGTTCGCCTCGGCGCGGGAACGGCATCCGTGGCAGGCGCACGACGCGGCGCCGGCGCCGCATCGGCGGCGGCGGACTGCGCGCGCGGCGCCGATGGGCTGCTGCGCCGCACGGCAGGCGCTCCGACGCCGTCGGATCCCGGCAACCCGCCTTCCCCCGCGGCACGGCGCGCGGGGGCCCGTGGCGCCGGCTGTGTGGGCGCGGGAGCGGCGTCGGAAAAGCTCTGCGGACTGCGCGACATCACCGCTGGCGTCACGGCCCCGACCGGCACATCGGCCAGCAGCACGTAATTGCGCGTGGATTTCACATCGCAGCCGGCCCGCACGTTCACCGTGACCACGGGTTCCTCGATCGGACCGGTGGAGCGAACACGCATTCGGGAGCCGCCAGCAGCCGAGCCCGGCTCGAGCGATACAGTCACACGCCGGTCCGGGATCGCGGCGTCGCCCTGCAGCATCTCGGCCTCGAGACACAGGGAGCCGCCGGCTTCCGCGGCGTCGAGCGAAAGCGGAATCACCACGTCCATCGGCTTGCCGATCCAGACAGCCCCTTGAGGGCGACCGATCGTCAAGGCGGAGGATTCAAGAGCGAGGCTCAAAATGAGCAGGCTCGCCGCACGGCGTGGGAATTGCAAAATGAGCTGGGAATAGCAATCGAAAGTTGACACATTCTGACACGAGGGTCAGGGCGGATCATTCATCAAGAGACAATTATCAAATGACTACTGTGAACTATTCCAACATCGGCGTCATCGGCGCCGGCGCCATGGGCCGAGGCATCGCCCAGATTGCGGCGCAGGCCGGAAGCCGGGTCCTGCTGCTCGACAGCTTCGAAGGTGCCGCGGCCCGCGGACGCGACGCCATCCTCGCCCAGTGGCAGAAGCAGCACGAGAAAGGCAAGCTCGATGCCGACGGCCGGGACGCCCTCGCCGCCCGCGTGCAGGCGGTCGAATCGGTGCAGGCGCTCGCCGGCTGCGACCTGGTCATCGAAGCCGTGGTCGAGGACCTGGAAGTCAAGCGCCAGCTGTTCCGCGAACTCGAAGCCGTGGTCTCGCCCGCGGCGACGCTGGCCACCAACACCTCCTCGCTGTCGGTCACCGCGATCGCGACAGCCCTGAAACTGCCGGGGCGGATGGCCGGTTTTCACTTCTTCAATCCGGTGCCGCTGATGAAGGTAGTCGAGGTGGTGGCCGGCTTCAAGACCGAGCCCGAGGTCTGCCGGCAGTTGGCCGGCTATGCCACGCAGATGGGTCACAGCGCGGTGCAGGCCAAGGACACGCCCGGATTCATCGTCAACCACGCGGGGCGCGGCTATGGCACCGAGGCGCTGCGCATCGCCGGCGAAGGCGTGGCCGACTTCGCGACCATCGACCGCATCCTGCGCGACCAGGCCGGCTTTAGGCTCGGCCCCTTCGAACTGCTGGACCTGACCGCGCTCGACGTCTCGCATCCGGTGATGGAATCGATCTACCGCCAGTACTACGA
>NZ_JBFUCI010000716.1:0-1526 GCF_056405335.1 Variovorax sp. P1_H12_2 | reverse complement strand
GCGGCCGCCCGCTGGCGCGCATCGGCGGCCTGCAAGCCTCCGAGATCAAGGGTGAGGACGGGCTCCGTTGAGCCCGTTCGCCGCAAAGCTTTTCTTTCTGTTCGATCCCAAGGAGTTCCCGATGAATCCATTGCGCCTTGCCTTCACCGCGGCCGCCGTTGCCACGCTCGCCACTGCACTCGTTCCCGCGCATGCGCAGGGCGTGATCAAGATCGGCGAGATCAACAGCTACAAGGCGCAGCCCGCCTTCCTCGAGCCCTACAAGAAAGGCATGGAGCTGGCGGTCGACGAGATCAACGCCGCCGGCGGCGTCAACGGCAAGAAGATCGAGCTGATCAGCCGCGATGACAACGCCAACCCGGGCGACGCGGTGCGCGTGGCCGAGGAGMTGGTCTCGCGCGAGAAGGTCGACATCCTGGCCGGCACCTTCCTGTCGAACACCGGCATGGCGGTGGCCGACTTCGCCAAGCAGAAGAAGTTCTTCTTCCTGGCCGGCGAGCCGCTGACCGACAAGCTCACCTGGCAGGGCGGCAACGCCTACACCGTGCGCCTGCGCCCCGGCACCTACATGYAGGCCGCGATGCTGGTGCCCGAGGCGGCCAAGCTCAAGAAGAAGCGCTGGGCGGTGGTCTACCCCAACTACGAGTACGGCCAGTCGGCGGTCGCGGCCTTCAAGCAGCTGCTGAAGGCGGCCCAGCCCGACGTCGAATTCGTCGCCGAACAGGCCACGCCGCTGGGCAAGGTCGACGCCGGCAGTGTGGTGCAGGCGCTGGCCGATGCCAAGCCCGACGCGATCTTCAACGTGCTGTTCGGCGCCGACCTGTCGAAGTTCGTGCGTGAAGGCAACACCCGCGGCCTGTTCAAGGACCGCGAGGTGGTGAGCGTGCTGACCGGCGAGCCCGAGTACATGGATCCGCTCAAGGACGAAGCGCCCAACGGCTGGATCGTGACCGGCTACCCGTGGTACGGCATCACGACGCCGGCGCACAAGGCCTTCGAGCAGGCCTACCAGGCCAAGTTCAAGGACTATCCGCGGCTCGGCTCGGTGGTCGGCTACAGCATGATCAAGTCCGCCGCCGCCGGCATCGCCAAGGCCAAGAGCACCGACACCGAGAAGGTGGTCGCGGCCTTCAAGGGCCTGCAGGTGGACACGCCCTTCGGCAAGATCACTTACCGCGCCGAGGACAACCAGTCGACCATGGGCGCCTTCGTCGGCCGCACCAAGAACGACGGCGGCAAGGGTGTGATGGTGGACTACGTCTACCTCGACGGCGCAGACGCGAAGTACCAGCCTTCCGCCGCCGAGATCAAGAAATCCCGCGCAGCGGATTGAGATGGAAACACCCCCGAAGCGCCTGCGGCGCCGCCCCCTCAAGGGGGCGATACCAGCGGCCCGGCAAAGCCGGTTCCGCGGTATCCCTGGCCTCTGGCTGCGCCGGTATCGCGCGGCGGGGGGCATGCGGTCGCATGGCAGCTCCGTGGATCTGGCTTGAGCGTCTAGGAATATCGAATGAGCTTCTCCGGTT
>NZ_JBFUCI010000715.1:0-1531 GCF_056405335.1 Variovorax sp. P1_H12_2 | reverse complement strand
GACCTGGGCGACCTCGGACAAGAGGGCGGTTGCGTCGGACATGATTGCCATTGTCAATTGATTGATTGACAAAAGCAATCAATTGATCGGGTGCCGGGGAGGGGCCTTAGTCCTTTAGGGCGACAGATCCAATGGAAAACCCTAAAATCGCGGGTTGCCCACCACGGGCCCACCCGGCCCGCAGGCCTGCGCGGCAACCGATTGCCGTTTTCCCCCTGATGAACGCCCCCGTCGACGTCTCCTTCTTCACGCGCGCCGCCAAGCCGCTCACCAGCTACCGCAAGTACTGGGCGGCCCGCTTCGGCACGGCAAAGTTCCTGCCGACCTCGCGTGCCGAGATGGACGCGCTCGGCTGGGACAGCTGCGACATCGTCGTGGTCACGGGCGACGCCTACGTCGACCATCCGAGCTTCGGCATGGCGGTCATCGGCCGCATGCTGGAGGCGCAGGGTTTCCGGGTCGGCATCATTGCGCAGCCCGACTGGCAGAGCGCCGACCCGTTCAAGGCGCTCGGCCGCCCGAACCTGTTCTTCGGCGTCACCGCCGGCAACATGGATTCGATGATCAATCGCTACACGGCCGATCGCAAGGTGCGCAGCGACGACGCCTACACGCCGGGCGACATCGGCGGCAAGCGGCCCGACCGCGCGGCCATCGTCTATTCGCAGCGCTGCAAGGAAGCCTGGAGCGACGTGCCGATCGTGCTCGGCGGCATCGAAGGGTCGCTGCGCCGCATCGCGCACTACGACTACTGGCAGGACAAGGTGCGCCGTTCGATCGTGGTCGACGCCAAGTGCGACCTGCTGCTCTACGGCAACGCCGAGCGCGCCATCGTCGAGATCGCGCACCGGCTGGCGGCGCGCGAGCCGGTTGCGCACATCACCGACGTGCGCGGCACCGCCTTCGTGCGCCGCGAAACCCCCGAGGCCTGGTTCGAGATCAATTCGACCAGCGTCGACGAGCCGGGCCGGGTCGAGGCCCACGTCAATCCGTACCTGATGGTGTCGGACCAGGCCAAAGCCAACGGCGCCACCTGTGCCAAGGAAGACGATGCGCAGGCGGTCGCCCAGGCTGCCGAGGCCAGGGGCTCGGTCAACCTCGCGATCAAGCCGCTGACCTTCGTGCCGAATCCGGCCCTGCAAAGCCGCGAGCGAATCAAGGTGCCGCCGCGCGACCGTTCGGTGATCCGGCTGCCTTCGTACGAGCAGGTGCGTGCCGACCCGGTGCTCTATGCCCACGCCAATCGCGTGCTGCACCTCGAGACCAACCCGGGCAATGCCCGCGCGCTGGTGCAGGCGCACGGCGAAGGCACGACCGCGCGCGACGTCTGGATCAACCCGCCGCCGATCCCGCTCACCACGGCCGAGATGGACCACGTGTTCGACCTGCCGTATGCGCGCAGCCCGCATCCGGGTTATGCCGACGAGAACGGCAGCCACGACGGCGCCACCAAGATCCCGGCCTGGGAAATGATCCGCTTCAGCGTCAACATCATGCGCGGCTGCTTCGGCGGCTGCACCTTCTGCTCGAT
>NZ_JBFUCI010000714.1:0-1531 GCF_056405335.1 Variovorax sp. P1_H12_2 | reverse complement strand
AAGCTGCGATGCACCTCGGCGTTGTTGATCACGATGTCGACCTTGCCGCCGATCTCGCCGGCCAGTTCGGTCACCGAGCGGCCGTTGGTCAGGTCGAGCGGCACCAGCGTGACCTGCGGCAGCGCCGTGATGTCGTCCAGTCCGCCCATCTTCTTCCAGGGCTCGGCATGGCCGACCCAGACGATGTCGGCGCCGGCCTTGACCAGCGCGCGCACGATCGCCTGGCCCACCTCGGTCTTGCCGTCGGTGACCAGCACCTTGCGGAACTTCGGATCGCTGGTCATTTCTCTGAGCATCTTGTCGTCGGCCATGTGGGCGCTCCCTTCGTTCGGAAATCCAATCAATACCGCCTGCCCCGCGCGGTCGAGCCGGGCACCCACGCGCACCCGCGACGGCGCCTCGCCGACCTCGCCGTGCAGGTGGACCATCAGCGTCGGGCCGGCATCGAGATGCACCAGGCCCAGCCGCCAGGGCAGCCGCTCGCGGAAGAACAGGTCGTTGCTGTGATGCAGCGTGGTGCTGCTGAGCAGCTCGCCCTCGCCGCCCTGCTCGCGCCAGTGCAGGTGCGGCGACAGGCACTTGTGGCAGGCCTCGCGCGGCGGGTACTGCACCGTGCCGCAGTCCTCGCAGGTCTGCAGTTCGAAGCGACCCTCGGCGGCGGCCGCGGTGATGCCGAGGGCGACACGGCCGCGCGCCCAGGGCGGCAGGTTCATCTGCCGGGTGCGCAGCACCGGGTTCTTGCGCTTGGGGCGCATGAGCGGCATGGTCATGAAGGTCTCCCAAGAATCACGGCGCCCGTACACAGGCAGCGGTCGTAAGTCACCATGCCGAAGCCGGCGACCAGGCCCAACCTGGCATCCGGCACGGTACGAGGACCAGCTGTGTCCGTCAGTTGCCTGATCGTCTCGGTCATGCCGAGGAAGCCCCCGGCGGCACCGGCCTGTCCTGCAGAGAGTTGACCGCCGCTGGTGTTGTTGGGGAAGCTGCCGTCGTGGGTCATGGTGTGCGAGCGCACGAAGGCCGACCCCTCGCCCTTCTCGCAGAAGCCGAGGTCCTCGAACTGCATCATCACGATCACGGGGTAGTCGTCGTAGGTCTGAACGAAGTCGATGTCGGTAGGCTGCACGCCGGCTTGCGCGTAGAGGTCATCGCGATCGACACGCCAGCCGCCGCGCACCATCACCGGGTCTTCCGAGTAGGCGTTGTGGCGCTCGATCGCGCCGCGGATCACCGCATGCGGCAGGCCGAGGTCGCGCGCGCGCTCCTCGCTCATAACCAGGAAGGCCTCGGCGCCGGCACAGGGCATCACGCAGTCGAACAGATGGATGGGGTCGGAGATCGGCCTGGCGGCGATGTACTCGTCGAGGCCGAGCGGCTTCTTGAACATCGCGTTCGGATTCTTCAGGGCGTTGCTGCGCTGGTCGACCGCGATGCGGCCGAAGTCCTCGCGCGTCGCGCCGAAGGTGCGCATGTAGTGCGCCGTGATGAAGGCGAAGATCGAGTTCGGCCCGCCCGAGCCGTAGGGATAGGT
>NZ_JBFUCI010000713.1:0-1534 GCF_056405335.1 Variovorax sp. P1_H12_2 | reverse complement strand
AGTATTTCTTCTCTTCTGAAACACCTTTCAATGGACCAGCGCGCGCCCAGATCAATCTACTCGAAAGCCAGATGTACGCGAGCAGCAGCACACGAGCCATTCCAGTGACCTTGCTGCTGGGCTATGGCTCAAACAACGGAGGCGGACCGGAGATCTCGGCGATGTACGCCCAGATCGCAACGCGCAACTACAAAGAACTGCAGCTGAGCGTCATGGCGTATCCGGGCGGCCACACGCAGATGGACCTGCCGTCCTTCGAGGACATCGTGGCGCGGTTCATCAATTAGCGTCAGATCGCATATATGGAATAGTCGAACGCCGCCTCTGGCGCCATCTGCGGCTATCAGCCCAGCCGACCTTCAGCTCGGCTCGTCACTTTCCTACAGAGAGCCTAATTGTCGACGGGCTGTAGTCCGTCGATGTAGCGCTCGCACGCGGCGCCAGCGCGCGGATTGCGCCGGTCGGGCGCTGCGCGCGAGCGAGGTGCGTGCGGCCCTGCCCCAGAGAAGGGGGTGGGGGTCGCCGGTCGCGACGGCCGCCAGGCGCATCGCGACATCCTTGCAATTTGCGCTCACCGAGTTCGATGACAGCAGCGAGGCCATGCCGATTGGCAAGACCGGGGTCTGCGTCAAGTCAAAAGGTCCCAAACAGCAACTCGGTGTACTTCTTGTTCACGGCCGCGCGGCGTTTGCCATCGGCACCGTAGTACCGATCTGCGCGGCATAGGCGCTCTTTGACGTCGCAGAACACGCCGTTGGCAAAGGTGAACTCGGTTCGGTCGAAGTCCCCCTGTGAGGCCAGCTTGGTCGCGGCCTTTTTGCCGAGGTACTTTTGGGTGAGCTCGAGCGAAATTCCTTTGCCATCGGCACACACGTAGCGGTCGCAGAGGACGCGCGGCGCTGGCGATCGCAGCGCGACCTGCTTTGCGGCGTGGGCGGGGACAGCGGATACGGCGATCAGAAGAGCCAGAGACAACGGAGAGTGGCGTGGGATTTTCATGCGGGCGGATTGTGGCTTGTCCGCGTGCGGACTGTGCTCGGAAGAGGTCGCTCGGCCTTAGAGGCAGAGAGCGGCCACAACCGGTCGCTCGGACTTGGGTTACGTCTTGCGCGGCGGCCGCGCGTCCTTGCGGGCAGGTTCGCTGCCATCGTCGCGATAGCGCAGTTGGTTGCCGACTCGGCTCGGGTACCTCAGCGCGTCCATCGATCCTGCTCGTCCCGTGTAAGGGCGCATCTCGCTGCCGTTGTACGTTTCGCGGTGCATGGGGGGCCTGGGTCCGATCGTTGGCACCGCAGCGGATATGCGCTGCTCGTCTTGCCCTTGCAGCGCCTCGCTCCCCTTGACCGTGATCGTGTGTAGAAGGCTTGGAGTCCCGTCGTGTCGGGGGCTGGAAACTTCCCGGACGTAGCCCTGTGTACGCAGTGCCGCCAATTCTTCGGCAACCGGTCGGCCCAGGCTCTGGCCGATGGCGATGCCGAGAGAGAGGTCCATGCGGGCAACTGCGCGCAGAACGGCGAGATGGTCCGGGGTGAGG
>NZ_JBFUCI010000712.1:0-1537 GCF_056405335.1 Variovorax sp. P1_H12_2 | reverse complement strand
AGTGATGCTTCATGCCGTGGTAGGTGCTCTCGCGATAGCAGATCCTGGTCGGGTCGTCGGGCTCGGTGAAGGCCATCGGGATCTGGCAGGTCTGGCACAGCATCGGCAGCGTGTTGTTGAACCAGCGCTTGCCCTGCTGCTCCTGCTCGGCGAGCCATTCGAAGCGCGGGCGGTACATCGTGTCGAAGGTCTCGGGGTACTTCTCCGAGAGCCAGTCCATCTCTTCGGGCCGGGGCACCCAGACGTTGAAGTTGGCCGCGTGGCCGTAGTTGTTGAAGATGGCCCAGGCCTCGTGCGAGATCCGGCTCTTTTCCTTCGACGCCACCTCGTGGTACTTGGGCATGCGGATGCCGTAGCGCGCCAGATCCTGGAACAGGGCGCCGCCGTTCTTCTCGAAGTACATCTCCCAGGCTTCGGACCAGCTCATCACGCGCTTGGGCAGCATGTAGTCCATCATCATCGCCACCAGCGTCAGCAGCCGGTAGCCGCGCCAGAACCACTTGTCGACCCACTTCTGCACGATCGGCACGTTGTCCGGGTCCTGCTCGAGGATGAACTTGACCACCTCCAGGCCCAGCGTCATGTGGCGCGACTCGTCGCTCTGGGCCGAGAAGCCGAAGGTCACGGTCGCCATGTCGCCGTTGTAGGCGGCGCCGCTCATGAAAGGCATGAACAGCAGGTTGGTCAGCACGTACTCGAACGAGAACGAGATCGCGGTGATGAACTCGAAGGGGCCGGCGCTCATCGCGTCTTCGAAGTAGCTCTTGGGCACCGAGAGGTACCAGACCCGGTCGTGCATGTGCTGCGGATCGTGCAGCCCGTTGAAGAACTTGTTGAAGTGGCTGATGGTGTGGAACTGCGTCTGCGCATGGCGCAGCTCGTCGATCGACTGCATCTGGCAGGCCACGCGCGCACCCACGCCGCGCAGGGAACGCCCGGCCATCGCATAGCCGCGGTGCGCCGCGTATTCGAGCGGCGACACGCCGGTCAGGAACAGCTTCAGCGTGTTCAGGTAGCGCGGATCGCTGATGTTGAACTGGCCGTTGTTCTGCTGGAAGGCGTCGATGATCGCGTAGAGCTTCTTTTCCTTCTCGCCCTGGAACTTCCAGTAGGCGTCCATCGTCAGGCGGAACGGGTCTTCCCACTTGTCCCAGTCGTGGATCTTGATGCCCTCGAACTTGTCGAAGGGGAAGACGTCGTCCATCGACTGGTAGGTGGTGTCCCAGCCGAGGCCGCGGGTCATCATGGCGTAGCGTTCCTTGAGGCCGAGGCGGGCGGCGGGGCGCTGCGAGTGGTCTGCTTGGGTCATGGCGTGTGTCCTTGAATGCGGTGATGCGGCGCGCTCAGGCGCCCCAATGGAGGATGAATTCGTCGTCGGTCTCTTCGATGCTTCCGGACAGCGAGATCAGGCTCAGGTGGATCTCCTGCAGGTCCCAGCGCCGCCCGACGCGCTCTTCCACGGAGGCCCGGCGGATCACCAGCCGGCCGGGCGAATCGATCTTCACCATCGCCGGGTAGTCGACGACGGTCGCATCGG
>NZ_JBFUCI010000711.1:0-1549 GCF_056405335.1 Variovorax sp. P1_H12_2 | reverse complement strand
TGTCGATGGTCTTCACTACCGCTGGCCCGACCTGCCGTCGCTGCGCATCGAGTCGCGGCTGGCCGACAAGCTGGAGGCGGTCGCCGCCTTCGCCCGCGTCAACAGCATCGATCGCCACGTGATCGAGAGCCCGCAGGCCAAGGTCGGCATCGTGACCTGCGGCAAGGCCCACTATGACCTGATGGAAGTGCTGCGCCGCCTCGAGGTGACGCCGGAGAGCCTGGCCCGCATCGGGCTGCGGCTCTACAAGGTGGGCCTGAGCTTTCCGATCGAGCAGACCCGCATCAAGGCCTTCGCGGAGGGCCTGGAAGAGATCCTGATCGTCGAGGAGAAGGGCGCGATCGTCGAGAGCCAGTTGCGCGACCTGTTCTACAACGCGCCACCCGGTGCCCGCCCGGCGCTGGTCGGCAAGCAGGATCGCGAGGGCCGGCCGCTGGTGTCGGCGCTCGGCGAGCTGCGGCCGTCACGGCTGATCGAGCTGGTGGCGCACTGGCTCGCGGTGCATTTCCCCGGCAACAGCGAGCTTGGCGACCACCTGCAGCACGTGCGCGACTTCACGCCGCCCGAGCTGCTGAGCAATGACGGCGACACGGTCAAGCGGCTGCCTTACTTCTGCGCCGGCTGCCCGCACAACACGAGCACCAAGGTGCCGGAGGGCTCGACCGCGCGCGCCGGCATCGGCTGCCACTTCATGGCCAACTGGATGGACCGCAGCACGGCCGGGCTGATCCAGATGGGCGGCGAGGGCGTCGACTGGATCTCGCACGCGATGTTCACGCGCACGCCGCACGTGTTCCAGAACCTCGGCGACGGCACCTACTACCACTCGGGTTATCTCGCGATCCGGCAGGCGGTGGCGGCCAACGCGACGCTGACCTACAAGATCTTGTTCAACGACGCGGTGGCGATGACCGGCGGCCAGCCGGTCGACGGCATCATCAGCGTCGATGCGATCGCGCGCCAGGTGGAGTCCGAAGGCGTGAAGCAGGTGGTGGTGGTCAGCGACGCGATCGAGAAGTACGACGCGATCAAGGGCAAGTTCCCGGCCGGCACCGAGTTTTACGACCGCAGCGAACTCGACGCGGTGCAGCGGCGACTGCGCGAAGTGCCCGGCGTCACGGTGCTGATCTACGAGCAGACCTGTGCCGCCGAGAAGCGCCGCCGCCGCAAGAAGGGCGAGCTGGCCGACCCGGCCAAGCGGCTGTTCATCAATGAGGCGGTGTGCGAGGGCTGCGGCGACTGCGGCGTGCAGAGCAACTGCGTCGCCGTACTGCCGCACGAGACCGAGTTCGGCCGCAAGCGCAAGATCGACCAGACCAGCTGCAACAAGGACTACTCCTGCGCCCAGGGCTTCTGCCCCAGCTTCGTCGGCGTGAGCGGCGGCGCGCTGCGCAAGAAGAGCGGCGCGCTGGCTGCGGGCCAGGATGCCTTCCTGCGCCACGTGGCCGCACTGCCGAGGCCCGAACCGCACGGATGGACGGCGCCCTACGACCTGCTGGTCACGGGTGTCGGCGGCACCGGCGTGGTGACCGTGGGCGCGGTCATCGCG
>NZ_JBFUCI010000710.1:0-1576 GCF_056405335.1 Variovorax sp. P1_H12_2 | reverse complement strand
GCGTCGATGCGCGCGAACTCAGCGACGGCGAAGTCGAGGGCCGGCGCCAGATCGGCGAGTTCTTCCGCTTCCTCAAGGCCGAGGTGCCGGGCTTCGAGCAGTCGGCCATCGTCGAGATCGCGCCCCAGGTCGGCATCCGCGAGACCCGGCGCATCGAGGGCCTCTATGCGTTGACGGGCGAGGACATCCTGTCTTCGGCACGCTTTCCCGACAGCATCGGCCTCAACGCCTGGCCGATGGAGATGCATGCGGCGGGCCGGATCGAATGGGCCTTCCCGCGCGACGATCGCCGCACCTACAACCAGCTGCCCTGGCGCATGCTGGTGCCGCGCGGCGTCGACAACCTGCTGGTGGCCGGCCGCTGCGCCTCGATGACGCACGAGGGCCAGTCGGCTGCACGCGCCAGCGGCGGCTGCTTCGTGATGGGGCAGGCCGCGGGCACGGCCGCAGCCACGCTCGGCGATGCCGCCTTCGCCGCGGTCGATGTGCCGGCGCTGCAGCGCAAGCTGGCGGCCGACGGCGCCGACCTCGACCTCTGAACGTTGGCGCGAGCCGGGGCTGACCGCCGCGGGACAGCGCCTCGGCGGTCTCTTTGTTATCGTTGCAGGCTGTCTTTTTCCCGCCTTCCCCGATGATTGATCCTGCCACCGCCACCCGCGTCGTCGACGAACTGGTCGAACTGATGCGCCTCGAACCGCTCGGCAACGACCGCTTCCTGGCCCAGAGCGAGGACCTCGGCACGCCGGCGGTCTTCGGCGGCCAGGTGYTGGGCCAGTCGCTGATGGCGGCCAGCCGCACCGTCGAGGCCGACCGCCCGGCGCATTCGATGCATGCCTACTTCCTGCTGCCCGGCGAGCATGCGCCGATCGAGTATTCGGTCGACCGCGTGCGCGACGGCCGCAGCTTCACGACCCGGCACGTGGTGGCGCGGCAGGGCGAGCGCATCATCTTCGAGATGTCGGCCTCGTTCCAGACCGTCGACGACGGCGTCGACCACCAGATCGCCATGCCGGCCGTCGCCGGGCCGGACGGCCTGTCGAACGAGCGCGAACAGCGCATGGCCCTCGGCGACCGCCTGCCCGAGCGCTGGCGCGTCAAGGGCCTGGCGCCCCATGGCCTCGAATACCGTCGCGTCGACCCCGACGACCTGCTTGCGCCGGTGCCGCGCCCGTCCGAAAGCGCGCTCTGGATGCGCGCGATCGCGCCGCTGYCCGACGACCCCAACGTGCATCGCGCACTGCTGGCCTATGCGTCCGACCATGGCCTGCTGGGCGCCGCCATGCGGCGCCACGGCCTGAGCTTCATGAGCGGCCAGGTGCGCCCCGCGAGCCTCGACCACGCGATGTGGTTCCATCGCGATTTCCGCATGGACGACTGGCTGCTCTACAGCCTCGACTCGCCCAGCGCGAGCGGTGCGCGCGGCCTGAGCCGCGGCAGCATCTTCACGCGCGACGGCCGGCTCGTGGCCTCGACCGCTCAAGAAGGCATGCTCAGGGTCCGGCGCGAACCTTAGCGGCCGGCGCAGCCAGGCCCGTTGGTGAAACACCGCGGATCTGGCTTTGCCAGTCCGCTGGTG
>NZ_JBFUCI010000709.1:0-1579 GCF_056405335.1 Variovorax sp. P1_H12_2 | reverse complement strand
GTCAAGATCGGCTTCATGAGCTTCTTCGTGAAGGCCGCTGTTCATGCGCTCAAGAAGTACCCGGTGATCAACGCCTCGGTCGACGGCAACGACATCGTCTACCACGGCTACTTCGACATCGGCATCGCGGTCGGTTCGCCGCGCGGCCTGGTGGTGCCGATTCTGCGCAACGCCGACCAGATGAGCTTTGCCGACATCGAGAAGAAGATCGCCGAGTTCGGCCAGAAGGCCAAGGACGGCAAGCTGGGCATCGAGGAAATGACCGGCGGCACCTTCTCGATTTCGAACGGAGGCACCTTCGGCTCGATGCTGTCGACCCCGATCATCAACCCGCCGCAGTCGGCCATCCTGGGCGTGCATGCGACCAAGGACCGCGCCGTGGTCGAGAACGGCCAGATCGTCGTGCGCCCGATGAACTACCTCGCTATGAGCTACGACCACCGCATCATCGACGGCCGCGAAGCCGTGCTGGGGCTCGTGGCCATGAAGGAAGCGCTGGAAGACCCGTCGCGCCTCTTGTTCGACATCTGACCCACCCCCGTTGCTTGCTCACTTCGTGTAGCCGCCTCCCCCTCGAGGGGGCACCACCCGCGGCCCGGCAAAGCCGGTTCCGCGGTGGTTCCCGAACGGGCCTCGCTTCGCTTGCGGCGAACGAGGACGGACGCGGTGACGAACACGATCACCCACAGAAAGATCCAAATGTCCAAACAGTTTGACGTCGTCGTGATCGGCGGCGGCCCTGGCGGCTACATCGCTGCCATCCGCGCGGCGCAGCTAGGCTTCAACGTGGCCTGCATCGACGAGTGGAAGAACGCCAAGGGCGGTCCGGCACTCGGCGGCACCTGCACCAACATCGGCTGCATTCCCTCGAAAGCGCTGCTGCAGTCCTCGGAGCACTACGAGCATGCCGGCCACAGCTTCGCCGACCATGGCATCAAGGTCGAAGGCCTGGGCCTGGACGTTGCGAAGATGTTGGCGCSCAAGGACGCGATCGTGAAGCAGAACAACGACGGCATCGTCTACCTGTTCAAGAAGAACAAGGTGGCGTTCTTCCACGGCCGCGGCTCTTTCGTGAAGGCGAGCGACGCCGGCTACGAGATCAAGGTCGCGGGCGCTGCCGAAGAGAGCATCACCGGCAAGCAGATCATCGTCGCGACGGGGTCCAATGCACGCCCCTTGCCCGGTGCGCCTTTCGACGAGGAGAACATCCTCTCGAACGACGGTGCGCTGCGCATCCAGGGCGTACCGAAGAAGCTGGCGCTGATCGGCTCCGGCGTGATCGGCCTCGAGATGGGCTCGGTCTGGCGCCGGCTCGGCGCCGAAGTCACGGTGCTCGAAGCGCTGCCGACCTTCCTCGGCGCGGTCGACGAGCAGATCGCCAAGGAAGCGCACAAGGCCTTCACCAAGCAGGGCCTGAAGATCGAGCTCGGCGTCACGGTCGGCGAAGTCAAGTCGGGCAAGAAGGGCGTCAGCATCGCCTACACCGACGCCAAGGGCGGCGCGCAGACCCTCGAGGTCGACAAGCTGATCGTCTCGATCGGCCGCGTGGCCAACACCATCGGCCTGAACGCCGAAGCGG
>NZ_JBFUCI010000708.1:0-1591 GCF_056405335.1 Variovorax sp. P1_H12_2 | reverse complement strand
GGGAACTCACCGTGATGTTCTGCGACATGCGCGGCTTCACGCGGCTGGCCGAGCAGATGGCGCCGGCCGATCTGCAGGCCTTCCTGAACACCTTCTTCAGCCGCCTGAGCGAGGTCATCAGCGCCCACCGCGGGACCGTCGACAAATACATGGGCGACTGCGTCATGGCGTTCTGGGGCGCGCCGGTCGAGGCCGCCGACCACGCCGAGCTGGCGGTCCAGGCCGCCATCGAGATGGCGGCGGCGGTGCACGAGCTCAACGGCCACCATCGCCTGAGCGGCCAGCCGCAGATCCACGTCGGCATCGGCATCAACACCGGGGTGATGAGCGTCGGCGACATGGGCTCGGCGGTACGCCGCAGCTATACCGTGGTGGGCGACGCCGTGAACCTGGCGTCGCGGCTCGAGGGCCTGGGCGTGCACTACGGCGTCGAGATCGTCGCCAGCGAGGCCACCCGGCGCGCCGCGCCCGGATTCGTCTGGCAGGAGCTGGATTGCGTGCGGGTGCAGGGCAAGGCCCGGACGGTGCGGGTTTTCACCCCCGTCGGCCGGCAGCGCAGTGTCGGCCCGCAGGTCCGCCAGGAAATTGAGCACTGGAAAAGTGTGCTTTCAGCGTATCGCCTACAAGATTGGTTACAAGCTCAGGCTATCCTTGCGCCCCTGCTCGCCGCAGATGCCAAAAAAGTCCTTTACCAGCTGTACTCGCAGCGATTAGCCTCGATGTCGTTGCAGCCCAAAGACCCGCAATGGGACGGCGCAACCCGGTTCGATTCGAAGTAGTGGCCTACGGGCTGAAAGTCAAAAGGTCTCGCGAAATGCAGGTGCGTGTATTGGGGTGCTCAGGTGCCATCGCCAAGGACTGCCGCACGACCTCCTTTCTGGTCGACAGCGATCTGCTGGTCGACGCCGGCACCGGTGTCGGCGACCTCACCCTCGACGAAATGTCCGCCATCGACGACGTGGTGCTGACCCACTCGCACCTCGACCATGTCGCCGCGCTGCCGCTGATGATCGACGCCATCGCCAGCTTCCGCACCCGGCCGCTGCGCGTGCATGCGCTGCGCGCCACCATCGAGGCGCTGCGCACCCACGTCTTCAACAACGTCATCTGGCCCGATTTCGCCAGCATCCCGAGCCGGGAGTCGCCCTTCGTGAGCTTTCACGAAGTCACGATCGGTCAGCAATTGCAGCTCGGCACCCGGGCGCCCAAGGTGATCGAAGTGCTGCCCGCGGTCCACACGGTGCCGGCCTGCGGCTACGCCGTGCGCTGCGCGCAGGGCACGAGCCACTGGGTCTTCAGTGGCGACACCGAGCGCAATGCGCCCTTCTGGGCGCGCGTGAACCAGCTGGAGGTCGCGATGCTGGTGATCGAGACCGCCTTCAGCAACCGCGAGCAGGCGCTGGCGCAGCGCAGCCTGCACCTGTCGCCCACCACCCTGGCGGACGAGCTGGCCCAGATTGCACCCGGGCGGAACTACCCGATCTACATCACGCACACGAAGCCGGCGGAGACGGAAGAGATCATGAGCCAGATCGACGGCATCGCCGACAGCGCGCCGCCCGTGCCCAGCGGCGCGGGGCGGGCGTGGGAC
>NZ_JBFUCI010000707.1:0-1610 GCF_056405335.1 Variovorax sp. P1_H12_2 | reverse complement strand
GGTCTCGAGTTCGGCGCGGGTGAGAAATCCATCGTTGCCGAAGGTGTGCGACGCCTTCACGACGAGCCACTCGGTCTCATTGATCTGTGGCTTGAAGCCGCGAACCCGAAGCATGGCCTGTGGCACAAGCAATGGCTCGCCCATCGCCAGCGTCAACTCGAAGGTCGCCGCCCCGCGCTGCAGCCGCTGCCACTCAGCCTTCGCCTCCGCCAACGCATCCTGCTCGTTCACAAAGGTCTCCCGCAGCCGCTTCGCATTGCCACTCTCGCCCACCAGCACCCCGCGCCGCTTGGCCTTGCCCGGGTCGTGCCAGTAAGCCCGCACGCCGCTGTAGGCCTGCCGGTCGGCGCTGTGGTAGCGGTGGCTGTCGCCGTCGCGGCGCGTCAGCTGCAGTGTGCCCATGGGCCGGCCATTGGCGCTGCGCGTGCCGTCGATGGGCAGGAACAGCAGGTGCCCCTTCTTCACCGTCGCCACCGCGTCGAAGCGCTTCGCCAGGCGCGTGACGAAGTTGAGGTCGCTCTCGTTCGTCTGGTCGAAGTGCGCCACGATTTCGCCGGCCAACCTGGAATCGATGCGCAGCTGCAGCTCGTTGCGCAGCGCGATCGCGCCGAGGATCTCGCCCAGTGTGGTCCGGTGCCAGCTCTGCTCCTTGCGCTCGCGCAACTGCTGCCCCAGGTCGGCGCTGCGMGCGCGCAGCGTGACCTGGTCGGGCGCGCCGCTGTGCTCGGCCTCGTCGACCACGAAGCTGCCCTTGTCCACCAGCGGCTGCCCGGCCCAGCCGATCGCGAGCGACAGCGTCACGCCCTTGCGCGGGATCTCCAGCGCGCCGTCGCTGTCGTCCAGGCACAGGTCGAGCTGGTCGGCCTCGTCGCCGCGGCATTCGGTCAGGGTCAGGCTGATCAGGCGCGCGTCGACCGTGGGCGTGATGTCGCGCTCGCCGAGCGTGATGCGGTAGCTGGGCTGCGGGTGGCGCGCGCTGTGCTCGGCCATGGTCAGCGTTGCGCCTCGGTGGCGTGCTCGCCGTCGCCGATGGCGTCGATGCGGTCATCGTCCACGCGGGCCAGCTGCAGCTGGAACTCGATGCGCCGGGCCTGGCCGTCGCGGTGGAAGAGGCTGCGCGTCTCGTTCAGCGACTCGATCACGAACTGGCCGTAGACGATGCCGGTGCCGTCCACCAGCGGCCAGGCCGCGCCGGCGGCGCCCATGGCGCGCAGTTCGTCGAGCGAGCCGGTGTCGCCGGCAAAGCCGGGCAGCAACAGGCCGTTGAGGTTCATGGTCTCTTCGCCGGGCCCGACAAACTGCCGCGCCGGCCGCGCGCCCACGCGGCTGTTGCTCGGGTGCCGCCAGCTGGTCTGGCGCTGCAGGTCCTGGTAGGCCAGCGTGTCGAGGCTGAAAACGAACTGGCCGAAGGCCATCATCATGGGGTGGAGCCTTTCCGGTTCAGTCGATGTCCGAGAGGGACGAGAGCATGGTCGCGCGCTTGCCGCGCTGGCGGCGGTCCAGCTCGGCGCTGACGGCGCGGGCCAGGGCCTGCGCATCCATGCCGGGCGCGGCCTGGATGGTGATGTGGATGGTGTCGCCGCCGATCGATAGAGGGCGCTGTGCTGCCG
>NZ_JBFUCI010000706.1:0-1611 GCF_056405335.1 Variovorax sp. P1_H12_2 | reverse complement strand
GTCAGGTTACCGGCCATGAAGTTGACGTTGTCGGTCAGATCCTTCCAGGTACCGGCAACGCCCTGCACATCGGCTTGCCCGCCCAACTTGCCTTCAGTACCCACTTCTCGTGCCACCCGCGTCACCTCAGAGGCAAAGGACCGAAGCTGGTCCACCATGGTGTTGATGGTRTTCTTGAGCTCCAGAATCTCGCCCTTCACGTCCACCGTGATCTTCTTGGAGAGGTCGCCGGCTGCCACGGCCTTGGTCACGTCGGCAATGTTTCGCACCTGTGATGTCAGGTTACCGGCCATGAAGTTGACGTTGTCGGTCAGATCCTTCCAGGTACCGGCAACGCCCTGCACATCGGCTTGCCCGCCCAACTTGCCTTCAGTACCCACTTCTCGTGCCACCCGCGTCACCTCAGAGGCAAAGGACCGCAGCTGGTCCACCATGGTGTTGATGGTGTTCTTGAGCTCCAGAATCTCGCCCTTCACGTCCACCGTGATCTTCTTCGAAAGGTCACCGGCCGCCACAGCCGTCGTCACTTCGGCAATATTACGCACCTGCGCCGTCAGGTTGGAGCCCATGGAGTTGACCGAATCGGTCAAGTCCTTCCAGGTRCCRGCCACGCCCTGCACRTCGGCCTGCCCGCCCAGCTTGCCYTCGGTACCCACCTCGCGCGCCACACGCGTCACTTCAGAGGCAAAGGACCGCAGCTGGTCCACCATGGTGTTGATGGTGTTCTTGAGCTCCAGAATCTCGCCCTTCACGTCCACCGTGATCTTTTTGGACAGGTCACCGGCCGCCACAGCCGTCGTCACCTCGGCAATGTTGCGCACCTGGCCGGTCAGGTTAGATCCCATGGAGTTGACCGAATCGGTCAAGTCCTTCCAGGTACCGGCCACGCCCTGCACGTCGGCCTGCCCGCCCAGCTTGCCCTCGGTGCCCACTTCTCGTGCCACCCGCGTCACTTCAGAGGCAAAGGACCGCAGCTGGTCGACCATGGTATTGATGGTGTTCTTGAGCTCCAGAATCTCGCCCTTCACGTCCACCGTGATCTTTTTGGACAGGTCACCGGCCGCCACGGCCTTGGTCACCTCGGCAATGTTGCGCACCTGGCCGGTCAGGTTGGAGCCCATGGAGTTGACCGAATCGGTCAAGTCCTTCCAGGTACCGGCTACGCCCTGCACATCGGCCTGCCCGCCCAGTTTGCCCTCAGTACCCACTTCTCGTGCGACTCGCGTTACTTCGGATGCAAAAGACGAGAGCTGGTCCACCATGGTGTTGATGGTGTTCTTGAGCTCCAGAATCTCGCCCTTCACGTCCACCGTGATCTTTTTGGACAGGTCACCGGCCGCCACGGCSGTSGTSACYTCGGCAATGTTGCGSACCTGGCCGGTSAGGTTAGATCCCATGGAGTTGACCGAATCGGTCAAATCCTTCCAGGTGCCGGCTACACCTTGCACATCGGCCTGCCCGCCCAGCTTGCCCTCGGTGCCCACCTCGCGTGCGACTCGCGTTACTTCGGATGCAAAAGACGAGAGCTGGTCCACCATGGTGTTGATGGTGTTCTTGAGCTCCAGAATCTCGCCCTTCACGTCCACCGTGATCTTCGTCCACCGTGATCTT
>NZ_JBFUCI010000705.1:0-1613 GCF_056405335.1 Variovorax sp. P1_H12_2 | reverse complement strand
TCACTCCCCTGCCGGGCGCCACGCCGCTGGTGCCGGGTTCCTGCACCCTGCCCTTCCCGGGCATCGCAGCGGCCATCGTCGACGAGACCGGCACCGACGTGCCGAATGGCCAGGGCGGCATCCTTGTGATCAAGAAGCCCTGGCCGAGCATGATCCGCACGATCTGGGGCGATTCGGAGCGCTTCAAGGCAAGCTACTACCCGCCCGAACTCAAGGGCTTCTACCTCGCGGGAGACGGCGCGATCCGCGATGCGAAGACCGGCTATTTCACGATCCCCGGGCGCATCGACGATGTGCTCAACGTCTCGGGCCACCGCATGGGCACCATGGAGATCGAGTCCGCGCTGGTGTCGTACACCGCCCTCGTCGCCGAAGCGGCGGTGGTTGGGCGCCCCGACGACACCACGGGCGAGGCGATCTGCGCCTTCGTCGTACTGAAGCGCGCTCGCCCGACAGGGGACGAAGCGAAGAAGATCGCCAACGAGCTGCGCAACTGGGTGGCCAAGGAGATCGGCCCGATCGCCAAGCCAAAGGACATCCGCTTTGGCGACAACCTGCCCAAGACGCGCAGCGGCAAGATCATGCGCAGGCTGCTGCGGTCCGTCGCCAAGGGCGAGGCCATCACACAGGACACCTCGACCCTGGAAAATCCGGCAATTCTGGAGCAGTTGGCCCAGAGGAATTGAATCTGTCGATGTGGCCTCGGGCGCGACCGAGGATCTCTCGAAAGTATGCCGCGAGTTTTTGCTCTGTGAAAGTTCGCCTACCCATCAATCAACGACATCTCATGCCGTTTCGCAAAATATCCCCCCGGCAAAAACATCCCCGACGCCTTCAACGTCGTGATCGAAATCCCGATGAATGCCGACCCGATCAACTACGAAGTCGACAAGGAATCGGGTGCGATCTTCATCGACCGCTTCATGACCACGGCAATTTACTAACCGGCCAACTCCAGCCACATGCCGCAGACGCTCTCGGGCGACGGCGACCCCGTCGACGTGCTGGTGATCGCGCCGTATCGGCTGCTGCCGGGGGTCGTGGTGCCATGCCCCCGCTCGGCATCACGATGATGGAAGACGAAGCCGGCGTGGACGGCAAGGTGCTCGCCATGCCCACCGACAGGGTGCTGCCGATCTACAGCCACTGGAAGTCGGTCGACGGCGTGATGCGCCTGAAGGCCATCGGCCACTTCTTCGAGCACTACAAGGAACTGGCAGCCGGCAAGTGGGTCAAGGTGCTGGGCTGGGAAGGCATCGACGCCGCCAAGAAGGAAGTCGTCGACGGCATTTCGCGCAACATCCAACGCAGGCCGGAGACACCATGAGACTGATTTTGTTGGGCGCCCCCGGGGCAGGAAAAGGCACGCAAGCGGCCTTCATTTGCCAGAAATACGGCATCCCCCAGATCTCGACCGGCGACATGCTGCGCGCCGCCGTCAAGGCCGGCACGCCGCTCGGGCTGCAGGCCCAGGCCGTCATGGCATCGGGCGCGCTGGTGAGCGACGACCTGATCATCAACCTGGTCAAGGAGCGCATCGCGCTGCCTGACTGCGCCCAGGGCTTTCTCTTCGACGGCTTCCCGCGCACCATTCCGCAGGCCGAGGCCATGCG
>NZ_JBFUCI010000704.1:0-1630 GCF_056405335.1 Variovorax sp. P1_H12_2 | reverse complement strand
CGCTGCTGATCGCGCTGGCACTCTGGCAGAAGGTCAGCGGTATGCAGGAACAACTCGCCCGCCAGAGCGCCGACGCCTTGGCCCAGTCGCTGGAGGCGCGGACCCTGGCGCGCCAGGCGCAAGAAGTCGTGCGCGACACCGCGGCCCGGCTGGCGCTGGCCGAAACCCGGGTCGGCGAGGTCGCACTGCAACGCTCCCAGCTCGAGGAACTGATGCAGAGCCTGTCGCGCTCGCGCGACGAGAACCTGGTGATCGACATCGAGGCCGCCGTGCGGCTGGCGCTGCAGCAGGCGCAGGTCACCGGCAATGTGCAGCCGCTGCTGGCCGCGCTCAAGGCCGGCGATCTGCGCATTGCGCGCGCGGCGCAACCGCGCCTGGCGCCGCTGCAGCGCGCCATGCAGCACGACGCCGACCGCCTTCGCAGCAGCGCCAGCATCGACAACAGCGATGCATTGCAGAAGCTCGACGAACTCATGCGCGGCGTGGACGACCTGCCGGCGCTCAACGCCGTGGCGCTGCGTCGCGGCGGGTCGGACGCCTTGCAGACCGAGCCGCTGTCGGCCGATGCGCCCTGGTGGCAGCGCTTCCTGCTGATGGTGCGCACCGAGGCCCGCTCGCTGCTGCGCGTCGGGCGCATCGAGCGGCCCGAGGCGGTGCTGCTGACACCCGAGCAGACCTTCTTCCTGCGCGAAAACCTCAAGCTCAAGCTGCTCAATGCCCGATTGGCCCTGCTGTCGAGGCAGGTCGATACGGCGCGCGGCGAGATGGCGACCGTCTCGGCGGCGATCAACCGCTATTTCGATCCGGCCTCGCGTCGGGTCCAGGCCGCGGCCACGCTGGTGCAGCAGGTGCAGGCTCAAATCCGCACCAGCGAGCCGCCACGCGTCGACGAAACCCTGGCCGCGCTCGCCACGGCCGCCGCCGGGCGTTGAGGCAGGCTCGAAGCCATGCGCGCCGTCCTCTGGTTCCTCGCCCTGTTCGGCATCGCCGCCGCGGTGGCGCTGTTCGCCGGCAACAACCAGGGCACGATCACCGTCTTCTGGCCGCCCTGGCGGGTCGACCTCTCGCTGAACCTCGTGCTGCTGCTGCTGTTCGCCGCCTTCGTGCTGCTGCACCTCGCACTGCGCGGCTTGGCGGCGCTGTTTTCGCTGCCCAGGCAGGCGCGCCAATGGCGGCTGCAGCAGAAAGAGCGTGCGCTGCATACGGCACTGCTCGATGCCGCGGCGCAACTGCTGGCCGGCCGTTTCTCGCGCGCGCGCAAGGCGGCCCAGGCGGCGCTGGCGCAGGAAAGAACGCTGGCCGCGCTCGATGCCCGCCTGCCGCAGGCTTTGCAGGTGCGGGTGCTGGCGCATCTGCTGGCGGCCGAGAGCGCGCAATCGCTGCAGGACCGCCCGGCACGCGACGCCCACCTGCAGCAGGCGCTCAACGAGAGTGCCGAGCGCGGCGTGCTGGTCACGCCCGAGACGCGCGAAGGCGTTCAGCTGCGCGCCGCTCGCTGGGCGCTCGACGATCGAGACGCACCGGCGGCCCTGGCGCGGCTCGAGGAGCTGCCGCAGGGCGCCCAGCGGCGTACGCTGGCACTGCGGCTGCGCTTGAAGGCGGCAAGGCAGGATCGGCGCACGCTCGAGGC
>NZ_JBFUCI010000703.1:0-1653 GCF_056405335.1 Variovorax sp. P1_H12_2 | reverse complement strand
CGCCAAGGCCGAAGCGCTGCGCCGGCGGCAAGGCGTGCCCAACATCACCTACGTCAAGGGCTACATCGATGCTGCGCCGTTCGAGAACGACAGCTTCGACTTGGTGATCAGCAACGGGGTGATCAACCTGGCCGTCGACAAGCCGCAGGTGTTTCGCGAAGCCGCCCGCGTGCTGCGGCTCGGCGGCCGGCTGGCGATCGCCGACATCGTCACCGCGGTGGACCTGCCGGAAACCATCGCCTGCAACACGACGCTGTGGGCGGCCTGCATCGGCGGCGCCTGGCAGGTGGAACGCTACAAGCAGGCCATCGAGGCCGCTGGCTTGCGCATCGTGGCGGAACAGGTCAACGAGCAGTATCGCTTTCTGTCCGACAACGCCCAGGGTGCTACGAAGAAGTTCGGCGTGAAGAGCATCTCGCTGCGCGCGGACAAGGTCTGAAGCGCCCAAAGGTTCACCCTGCCTGTCTCGCAAGGGCTTCGTACATGCGAAGCGCTGCGACCACGCCGGAATGCAGGGTGAGCCCGGCCACCAGCCACACGGCCGAGGCCAGGCCGAACAAGTCGGCCGTGATGCCGGCCAGCAGCGCCCCCACCGCGTAGCCGAGGTCGCGCCACAGGCGATAGATCCCGACGGCGGATGCTCGCCAGGAGGGATGAGCCACGTCGCCGATGGCTGCCAGCAGCGTCGGGGAACCATCGCCGTTCCAAGGCCGAGCAGCACCGCACCGGCGCCGAAGAACATGAAATCGGCGGCCAGCGCGGTGACGGCGATGCCGACCGCTAGCACCCCCCATCCCCCAGGCGATCAGCCAAGGGTATCGATCCCGTTCAGCCGGACCTTGAACTCCTCGTAGCTGCCGGGCTGGGCCCGGGACTTCGTGCTGGAGGATGGATCGACGATCGAGTTCATCGACTACGACGCCGCGACCGGACAGAAGCTGCGTCACTACACTTTGTTGGGCGCTCACGACGAGAGTTGCTGGTCGCGCGGACAGTCTTGGGCCGTGGCAGGCTACCTGCGCGCGTGCGAAGCGCTTGGTGACGAACGATACCTGGCCATCGGAAACAAGCTGCTGGGCTACTGGATCAGCCAGACGGGCGAATCGGGGGTTCCTCCATGGGACTTCAAGGACCCCGCCCTCAGCCAGGATCGGGCCTCGGTGCCCTTGGACACGTCCGCGGCGGCTGTGGTCGTCGAGCAGTTGGCCCGCATGGCAGTTCTGCCGACGCTTCACCCTACCGCCCGTACTGCCACGGACAGGCTTGCCCCCATGCTCGATGGCTTCCTCCAGCATCTGACACCGTTCAACGAAAGTTCGGGCAAACATCCACGTGGTGTGCTCTTGAACGGATGTTTCAACCAGCCCAAGAAGTACGCCAACCGCAGCGAACTGATCTGGGGAACGGCTTACCTCCTGTTCGCGCTGTACTACTTGAAGACGGGGCGTGTCATCGAGTGAGCGAGAAAATTTCGACCGAGGCCGCAGCGCGGTCTACAAGCTCGTCGTGCGTACTCGAAGTTGTCCTCATTGAACTTTCCGAGCTTGGCGAAGCGGCCTTCGAAATTTCGCTTGGCGCGGCTGCGGCGCTCCTGCGAGCCGCGCCCGGCTATTGCGGGCATCAAGCGGGCCGGTGTCTTGAAGAACCCGGCCG
>NZ_JBFUCI010000702.1:0-1656 GCF_056405335.1 Variovorax sp. P1_H12_2 | reverse complement strand
CCCCAGTCGAGCCAATGGACCTCGCGGCCGGCGAGTTTCAGGTAGTTCGAGCTCGGAAGATTCATCTCAGTGCTCCACGACGCGATCGCGTAACCCGCGACACATGAAACCGGCGCAGCCAAATGCCAGGGATACCGCGGAACCGGCTTCGCCGGGCCGCTGGTATCGCCCCCTTGAGGGGGAGGCGCCGAAGGCGCTTCGGGGGTGTTTCACTTCAATGCCCTCGCGCGCAAACGGCCGACGATGCCGGTCGGGAAGTAATAGACGGAGAGCACGAACAGCACCCCCAGCCACAGCAGCCAGCGGTCGGGCGACAGCAGTGCCGACAGCCAGCCGAGGCCGCTGGCCGCTTCGCTGGCAATGCGCAGCAGGTCCTGCAGGTAGCTCTGTGCAATGACGAACAGCACCGCCCCGACCACCGCGCCGTAGATGGTGCCCATGCCGCCGATCACCACGATCAGGAGCACGTCGACCATGATCTCGAAGCTCAGCGAGGTGTCGGGCCCGTTGTAGCGCAGCCAGATCGCGAGCATCGCGCCGGCCAGCGTCGCGAACAGCGCCGACAGCACCGAGGCCGTGGTCCGATAGACCACCACGCGGTAGCCGATCGCCTCGGCGCGGAACTCGTTCTCGCGGATCGCCTGCAGCACACGGCCGAAGGGCGAGTTCACGATCCGCAGCAGCGCAAGAACCAGCAGCACCGTGGCGACGAAGAGCAGGTAGTAGCACAGCAGCCGGCCGTCGAGCGAGACGCCGAGGAAGGGCTCCTCGGCGAACTCGAAGCTCGACGAGATCAGCTCCGGCAGCTTGAAGGTCAGGCCGTCCTCGCCTCCCGTGAAGTCCGACAACTGCGAAGCCAGCGTCTGGAAGGCGGAGGCGACCGCCAGCGTGATCATCGCGAAGAAGATCGCCCTCACGCGCAGCGAGAACAGTCCGATCGCGAGCGACAGCACCAGCGAGACCGCGAGCGCGGCGCCGAGGCCGACCGCTACCGCGCCCCAGCTGGCGCCCAGGCGGCTGGCCGAGATCGCGATGCCGTAGGCGCCGATGCCGAAGAACATCGTGTGCGCGAAGCTCACGATCCCGGTATAGCCCAGCAGCAGGTCGAAGCTCGCCACCAGCACGATGAAGACCAGGATCTTGGCCGCGACGCTGAGCGCCTTGACGCCCGGGAACAGGAAGGGTGCGAAGGCCAGCGCCAGCACCAGGGCCGCGAGCAGCAGCGCCAGCAGGCGGCTGCGCGGCAGGTCGTTGGAAAGAAGACGGGACAGCATGGGTTTCTCTTCAACGATTGGCCACGGGGTACACGCCCTGCGGACGCCACAGCAGCACCGCCACCATCAGGAAGATGCTCGCGAACTGGGTCAGCGTCGGGACGATGAAGCCGATGTAGTTGGTCATCAGGCCGACCAGCAAGGCGCCGATCAGTGCGCCGGCGGTCGAGCCCAGGCCGCCGATGATGATCACGATGAAGATCAGCACATTGACCTGCGCGCCCATCTGCGGAATCAGGTTCTGCTGGAACAGGCCCCACATCACGCCGCCCAGGCCCGCGAGCGCACTGCCGACCACGAAGACGCCGACAAAGAGGCGGCCGATGCGGTAGCCGAGCGACTCGACCATCTCGCGGTCCTGCACGCCGGCGCGGATCAGGAG
>NZ_JBFUCI010000701.1:0-1664 GCF_056405335.1 Variovorax sp. P1_H12_2 | reverse complement strand
GAAAATGATCTGCGACTCGCCGGGCTTGGAGTAGCTGCGGATCTTGTCGGCGTAGGGCGCCTCCTGCAGCGTGCGCTCGAGCTTGTCGGTCACCTGCTCGGCCACCTGCTGGGCAGTGGCGCCCGGCCAGTAGGTGCGCACCACCATCGCCCGGAAGGTGAAGGGCGGGTCCTCGTCCTGGCCGAGCTGGAAGTAGGACGCGAAGCCCAGCAGCATCAGCACCAGCATCAGGTAGCGCGTGAGCGCCGCGTGTTCGAGGGCCCATTTCGAGAGGTTGAAGCCGGCCTTGCCGGGTTCGGCGTTCTGCTGCGACGTCATGGCGGCGTCCTCAGCGCGCGGCCACGGCCGGGCGCACCGACGCCTGCGCAGCCGCCGACTTGTCGCGGTAGATCGACACCTTCTGCCCCGGCGACAGCACATGCACGCCGGCCGCCACCACCAGCATGCCCGGCGCCAGGCCGGAAGCGATCACCGCCTCGTTGCCGTCGGCGGTCGCGATCTGCACCGGCTGCAAGCGCACCGTCAAGCTGGCAGGGTCGAGCACCCAGACCGCGGTGCCGCTGCCTTCCTGGCGCAGGGCGCTGGTCGGCAGCTTGAGCACGGGCGCGCCGCTGTGCGACAGCGCCTTCGGCCGCGCGTAGACCGTCGCGCCGAGCGCCGGCGCGGTGGCGGCATCGATCGCCACCTTGACCGAATAGGTGCGCGTGACCGCATCGGCGCTGGCCGCGACCTCGCGCACCTTGCCCTCGAATTCGCCGCCTCCGGACCAGCCGCGCACCGTGACCGCCGACCCCGGCTTGATCAGGCCCGCGCGGTCTTCGGGCACCGCGAAGACGACATCGCGCGCGCCGTCCTGCGCGATGCGCACCACCGGCGCGCCGGCGGCGACCACCTGCCCCGGCTCGGCCTCGATCGCGGTGACGATGCCTGGCACGTCGGCCACCAGCGAGGTGTAGCTGGCCTGGTTGCCTTGCGCGGACAGTTGCGCCTGGGCCTGCTCGAGTTGCGCCTGGGCGGCCTTGTAGGTGCTCTCGCGGCGCTCCAGGTCGGCGCCGCTGATGAAGTTCTGCTCGCGCAGCTCGCGATAGCGCTTGAGATCCGCCAGCGCCAGGTCGCGATTGGTCAGGGCCGCGGCATGCTGCGCCCTCGCCCCCTCGGCGGCCAGGCGGAAGTCCTGCGGATCGAGCTGCGCCAGCACCTGGCCGGCCTGCACGTGCTGGCCGAGTTCGGCCTGGCGGCGAGCGATCTTGCCGGCGACGCGGAAGCCGAGCCGGGACTCGACCCTGGCCTTCACCTCGGCCGAGAACTCGGGCTCGGTGTCGTAGGTGCTGGCGCCGACCTGGATGACCTTGACCGAACGCAGCGGTTCTTCGGCCGCGGGCGGACGCGAGCAGCCGGCCAGTACGAGAGCGCCCAGCAACAGCCAGGCACGGCCACGAAGGGAAATGAAGGACGACGCGGTCATGGAGCACCCTTGAAGGAAGACGGGGTCATTAATGACCGGCCGGTTAGTAATCTAGGGTAAACACGAATCGATGTCAAACGAAAACAGCGCCGGCATCGCGGCTACGAGAAGGCGCACGGCGGTCTTCTCGACGCGCGGCAACCCCACGAAGTGAGAGCGCGTGGGGGCCACCCAGGCCGGCGCCGGGCCGCCCCAAGGC
>NZ_JBFUCI010000700.1:0-1667 GCF_056405335.1 Variovorax sp. P1_H12_2 | reverse complement strand
CTGAGCGACAGGCCGCCCTTGATGACGAGGTCGACCGCGCGGTCGAGGTCGGCGTCGTCCATCACGATCAGCGGATTCTTGCCGCCGAGCTCCATCTGGGTGCGCGTGGTCATGGCGGCCGCGCGGTGGATCTGCTCGCCCGCCGCCGTCGACCCGGTGAACGAAATGGCACGCACGGCGGGCGATTCGGTGATCACCGGCCCGACCTCCGAGGCGCGCCCCGTGATGAAATTGAGCACGCCCTTCGGCAGGCCGGCCTGGATCAGGGACTCGGCCAGGCGCAGACCCGACAGCGGCGCGTCCGACGAGGGCTTGAAGACCACCGTGTTGCCGGTGATCAGCGCCGGCGCGATCTTGCGCGCCGGAATCGACACCGGGAAGTTCCAGGGGCTGATGACCGTCACCACCCCGAGCGGCTCGCGCTGGCTGTAGACCACCATGTCCGGGTCGTCCTGCGGAAAGGTCTCGCCCGAAAAAGACTGGCCTTCCACCGCGTAGAAGCGCAGCGTCTGCGCCGAACGCAGGACCTCGTCCCTGGCCTGGGCCATCGGCTTGCCCTCTTCGCGGGTCAGTTCCTCGGCGAAGGCGGCGGCGTTGGCCTCCATGTATTGGGCCGCGGCATTGAGGATCGCAGCGCGCCTGGATACGGGCGTCTTCCGCCAGCCGTCGAACGCCGCAGCCGCCGCGGCCACGGCCGCCCTGGCGTCGTCGGCGCACGAAGCCTGAAAGCGCCCCACGACCTCCCGCGCGTCTGCGGGATTGATGTTGTCAAAGGTGCGATCGGAACTGCTGGAAACCCAGGCTCCGTCGATGTGGTTCTGGAAGGGTGTCGATGAGGCGTGGGTCATTTCGGCGCGTGGTGGCGGTTGAGTCAATCTGAGAATACTGTATACCAACAAAAACGGCAAGATCAGGAATCTCCTGTGAGTGCAGGGTTGCAGAGTGGGCGATTGTTGGTATACAGTATCCACACAAAACCCAATTTCATCTCACCACTCGACCAGGAGCCCGCATGCCCGCCCTCATGAACCGCGACGAATTCCGGACCGCCCTCGAAAACGCCATCAAGGGCAGGAGCGCCAACACCTCCCCCTTCAGCCTGGCCTGGGCCGGCGGCACGCTGAGCCGTGCGCACCTGGCGCGCTGGGCCGAGAACCACTACCACTACGTCGGCCCCTTCGCCGACTACCTCGGCTATCTCTATGCCCGCATGCCCGACCGCTTCACCGAAGCGAAGGACTTCCTGCTGGCCAACATGTACGAGGAAGAGATCGGCGGCGATCGCCACACTGACCTGCTGATCCGCTTTGCCGAAGCCTGCGGCACCACGCGCGAACGCGTGATCGACCCCGACAACATGTCGCCGACCACGCGCGGCCTGCAAAGCTGGTGCTACGCGGTGGCGATGCGCGAAGACCCGATCGTGGCCGTCGCCGGCCTGGTGGTGGGCCTCGAGTCGCAGGTGCCGTCGATCTACCGCAAGCAGACGCCCACCTTGCGCGAGAAATACGGCTTCACCGATGAGGAAGTGGAATTCTTCGACCTGCACATCGTCTCGGACGAGATCCACGGCGAGCGCGGCTACCAGATCGTGCTCGAGCACGCGACCACCGTCGAGTTGCAGCAGCGCTGCCTGAAGATCTGCGAAGTCGGTGCCCAGATGCGCC
>NZ_JBFUCI010000699.1:0-1674 GCF_056405335.1 Variovorax sp. P1_H12_2 | reverse complement strand
GTTCAGGGCGGGAAGATCAGCCCTTCTTGACTTCCTTGACCTCGGCGTCGACCACGTTGTCGTCCGCCGGGGCGCTTGCAGCTTCCGGGCCAGCGCCCGGGCCGCCGGCGGCGCCCGCGGCGGCCTGGGCGTCGGCGTACATCTTCTCGCCGAGCTTCTGGCTGGCGCTCATCAGGGTGTTGGTCTTGTCGTCGATCGCGGCCTTGTCCTCGCCCTTGAGGGCTTCTTCCACGTCCTTGATCGCAGCTTCGATCTTTTCCTTCTCGCCGGCGTCCAGGCTGGCGCCGTGCTCGCCCAGCGACTTCTTGACGCTGTGCACCATGGCTTCGCCCTGGTTGCGGGCCTGGGCCAGCTCGACCTTCTTCTTGTCCTCGGCCGCGTTGAGTTCGGCGTCCTTCACCATCTTCTGGATCTCGTCCTCCGACAGGCCCGAGTTCGCCTTGATGGTGATCTTGTTTTCCTTGCCGGTGCCCTTGTCCTTGGCGCCGACGTGCAGGATGCCGTTGGCGTCGATGTCGAAGCTGACCTCGATCTGCGGCGTGCCGCGCGAGGCCGGCGGAATGCCTTCGAGGTTGAAGTCGCCGAGCAGCTTGTTGCCCGAGGCGATCTCGCGCTCGCCCTGGAACACCTTGATCGTCACGGCCGGCTGGTTGTCCTCGGCGGTCGAGAAGGTCTGCGCGAACTTGGTCGGGATCGTGGTGTTCTTGGTGATCATCTTGGTCATCACGCCGCCCATGGTCTCGATGCCGAGCGACAGCGGGGTGACGTCGAGCAGCAACACGTCCTTGCGGTCGCCCGACAGCACCTGGCCTTGAATGGCGGCGCCGACGGCCACGGCCTCGTCGGGGTTCACGTCCTTGCGCGGTTCCTTGCCGAAGAACTCCTTGACGGTTTCCTGCACCTTGGGCATGCGGGTCATGCCGCCGACCAGGATCACGTCGCTGATGTCGGACACGCTGACGCCGGCATCCTTGATGGCGGTGCGGCAGGGCGCGATGGTGCGCTCGATCAGCTCGTCGACCAGGCTTTCGAGCTTGGCGCGCGACAGCTTGATGTTCAGGTGCTTCGGGCCCGAGGCGTCGGCCGTCACGTAGGGCAGGTTGATGTCGGTGGCGGCGCCGTTCGACAGCTCGATCTTGGCCTTCTCGGCCGCTTCCTTGAGGCGCTGCAGCGCGAGCACGTCCTTGCTCAGGTCGACGCCCTGGTCCTTCTTGAACTCGGAAATGATGTAGTCGATGATGCGCTGGTCGAAGTCCTCGCCGCCGAGGAAGGTGTCGCCGTTGGTCGACAGCACTTCGAACTGCTTTTCCCCATCCACGTYGGCGATCTCGATGATCGAGATGTCGAAGGTGCCGCCGCCGAGGTCATACACGGCGATCTTGCGATCGGCCTTGTCGTGCTTGTCGAGGCCGAAGGCCAGCGCGGCTGCGGTCGGCTCGTTGATGATGCGCTTGACGTCCAGGCCGGCGATGCGGCCGGCGTCCTTGGTGGCCTGGCGCTGGCTGTCGTTGAAGTACGCCGGCACCGTGATCACGGCCTCGGTGACCGGCTCGCCGAGGTAGTCTTCGGCGGTCTTCTTCATCTTGCGCAGGATTTCGGCGCTGATCTGCTGCGGCGCGAGCTTCTTGCCGCGCACTTCGACCCAGGCGTCGCCGTTGTCGGCCTTGGTGATGC
>NZ_JBFUCI010000698.1:0-1683 GCF_056405335.1 Variovorax sp. P1_H12_2 | reverse complement strand
GCCTCTCGCGGATCTTGAGATCCTTGGACAGCAGGATCAGCTGCGCCACGTTGGTCTGCGGGAACACCTGGTCCAGCGGCAGGTAGAAGCGCGGCACGCCGGAGCCGATCCAGCTCGTGACGGTCGAGATGCCCTCTTCCTGCTGCAGGCGCTGTTCGACCCGTTTCACGACGTCCTCGTTGGCGGCGAAGGAGGTGCCCTCGGGGAACCACAGCTCGACCAGGATCTCGGGCCGGCTCGAATCCGGAAAGAACTGCTGCTGCACGCGGCCCATGCCGACGATGCCGAGCGCGAACATCAGCACCGTGGCGCCGATGGTCAGCCATCGGTGCTCCACGCACCAGTTCACCGACTTGCGGAAGGCGTTGTAGAAGGGGGTGTCGAAGAGCTCGTGCGGCGGCGCGTCGGGGTCGTGAGGCTTGACCTTGAGCAGCAGCGTGCCGAGGTAGGGCACGAAGTAGACCGAGACAAACCAGCTCAGCACCAGCGCGATCACGGTGACCGCGAAGATCGCGTAGGTGTATTCGCCGGTGACCGATTTCGCCAGCCCGATCGGCAGGAAGCCGGCTGCGGTGATCAGCGTCCCGGTGAGCATCGGCTTGGCCGTGACGTCGTAGGCGAAGGTGGCGGCGCGCACCTTGTCGTAGCCCTCCTCCATCTTGCGCACCATCATCTCGACCGCGATGATCGCGTCGTCCACCAGCAGGCCGAGCGCGATGATCAGCGAGCCCAGCGATATCTTGTGCAGCCCGATGCCCAGGTAGTTCATCGCCAGGAAGGTCACGGCCAGCACCAGCGGGATCGTGATCGCCACCACCAGCCCGGGACGGATGTCCACGTGCCAGCCGAAGCGCCCGCCCTTGTGCAGCCCGAGGGCGATGAAGCTGACCGCCAGCACGATCGCCACGGCCTCGATCAGCACGCTGACGAATTCGTTGACCGAGCTGGCGACCGACACCGGCTGGTCCTGCACCTGCACCAGCTTGACGCCGAGCGGCAGCCGCTTGTCGATTTCGCCGGTGGCCGCGCGCAAGGCCTTGCCGAGCGCGATGATGTCGCCGCCCTTGGCCATCGAGACGCCCAGCGCGATCACCTCGCGGCCCTGGTGGCGTACCTTGATCGCCGGCGGATCGACATAGGCGCGGCGGATCTCCGCGATGTCGCCCAGGCGCAGCTGGCTGCCGGAGCTGCCGCGAATCGGCATCGCGCGCAGTTGCTCGACGCTGGTGAACTGGCCGGCCACGCGCACCTGCACCACGTCCTGCGGCGCCTGGATGGTGCCGGCGCTCTCGACCGCGTTCTGCGAACCGATCTGGGCCAGTACGGCATTGAAGTCCAGGCCCAGCTGCGCGATGCGCTTTTGCGACACTTCGATGAAGATCTTCTCGTCCTGGACGCCGAACTGCTCGACCTTGGCCACGTCCTTGACGCGCAAGAGCCGCTGGCGCACGTCGTCGGCGAAGGTCTTGAGCTCGGCGTAGCTGAAGCCGTCGCTTTCGAGCGCATAGATGACGCCGTAGACGTCGCCGAAGTCATCGTTGAAGAACGGCCCCTGCACGCCGGCCGGCAGGGTCGAGCGCATGTCGGCGATCTTCTTGCGCACCGTGTACCAGACGTTCGCCACCTCGCCGGGCTTGGAGGAGTCCTTGATCTCGAAAATGATCTGCGACTCGCCGGGCTTGG
>NZ_JBFUCI010000697.1:0-1688 GCF_056405335.1 Variovorax sp. P1_H12_2 | reverse complement strand
GGATCTGCTCGCGCTGGTAGCTGTCGACCGCATCCCATTTGTTGATCGCGATCACCACCGCGCGGCCGCTCTCGAGGATGTAGCCGGCGATGTGGGCGTCCTGGTCGGTCACGCCCTGGGTGGCGTCGAGCAGCAGCAGCACCACGTTGGCCGATTCGATGGCCTGCAGCGTCTTGACCACCGAGAACTTCTCGATCGCCTCGAACACCTTGCCCTTGCGGCGCAGGCCGGCGGTGTCGACCAGTTCGAAGCGCTGGCCATTGCGCTCGAAGGGCACGGAGATCGCATCGCGGGTGGTGCCCGGGAGGTCGAAGGCCACCAGCCGCTCCTCGCCCAGCCAGGTGTTGATCAGGGTCGACTTGCCGACATTGGGGCGGCCCGCGACCGCCAGCTTGATCGGCTTGTTGGGATCTTCCTCGCCCTCTTCCTCGGGCTCGGGCAGCGCGAGCGGTTCGAGCGCGAGCTCGACCAGGTCGCGAATACCCTGCCCGTGGGCCGCCGAGATGCCATGCACCTCGCCGAAGCCGAGCTCGTAGAAGTCGACCAGCCGGGTCCCGTCGTGCATGCCCTCGGCCTTGTTGGCCACCAGCACACAGGGCTTGCCGAGCCGGCGCAGCTCGTTGGCGATGTCGTGGTCCTGGGCCGACAGCCCTTCGCGCGCGTCGACCACGAAGATCACGACATCGGCCTCGGCCACCGCCTGCCGCGTCTGCTTGGCCATCTCCTTGAAGATGCCGCTGCCGGCGTCGGGCTCGAAGCCACCGGTGTCGATGACGATGAACTCGTACTTGCCCTGGCGGCCGTTGCCGTAGTGGCGGTCGCGGGTGAGGCCTGCGAAGTCGGCGACGATGGCGTCGCGCGTCTGCGTCAGGCGGTTGAACAGGGTCGACTTGCCGACGTTGGGACGCCCGACCAGCGCGATGACCGGCTTCATGGAAGGCGTCCTTTCACTTGATTACTCAGGGCGATAGCCGAACACGCCGCCATTGCGGGTGACGACCACGACCGTGTTGCCGGCCAGAACCGGTGTCGCTGCGATGGCCGAGCCATCGGGATTGAGGCGATTCAGCGGCGATCCATCCTCGCGCGAGAGAACGTGCACCAGCCCGGTGGCGTCGCCGATGATCAGCGAGCGTCCGACGGCCAGCGGTGCCGTCAGGATGCGGTGCTTGAGCAGGTCGGCCTGCTGCCAGGCGCGTTCGCCATCGGCGCGGCGCCAGGCCATCACGGCGCCGTTGTCCTCGGTGCCGTAGACGAATCGGTCGTCGCCGCCGACCCCGTCGGCGCCCACCGCCGGCTTGGTCCACAGCAAGACGCCGCGCGAGGTATCGACGCAGCCGACGCTGGCGAAATAAGCCCGCGCGCAGATCACGTCGCCCTGGCGGCTCACGCTGCCGGTCAGGTCGACCAGGCGCTCGACGTCGTTCGTGCCACGCGGTGCTGCGATGGGAGACTCCCAGCGCGACGAGCCGTTCGCGGGATTGATCCCGACCAGCCGGCCGCCAACGCCGGCGATCAGGGTGTCGCCAACCGCCAGCAGGACGCCGGGCTTCTTCAGCACCAGGTTTTCCGCGGTGCGCTGCTGCGACCAGAGGCGACGGCCGCTCTGGCCGTCCCAGGCGCTCGTCGTGCGGTCCGCGGCCTGGACGAAGATCCGGCGGCCGGCCACCAGCGGCGGCGTGTAGGCC
>NZ_JBFUCI010000696.1:0-1706 GCF_056405335.1 Variovorax sp. P1_H12_2 | reverse complement strand
GTTGTTCGCGGTGCAAATGTCGCGCAGGCGCTTCAGGTAGCCCTGGGGCGGAATCACCACGCCGGCCGAACCCGCGAAGGGCTCGACGATCACGGCCGCGATGTTCGAGGCGTCGTGCAGCGCGATCAGGTCGAGCAGGCGGTCGGCCAGCTCGGCGCCGGTCTCGGGCATGCCGCGCGTGAAGGCGTTGCTTGCGAGTTGCGTGTGCGGCAGGTGATCCGCTTCCACGCCCTGGCCGAACAGCTTGCGGTTGGCGGCGATGCCGCCGACCGAGATGCCGCCGTAGTTGACGCCGTGATAGCCCTTCTCGCGGCCGATCAGGCGCGTCTTGCCCGCCAGGCCCTTGGTGCGCCAGTAGGCGCGCGCCAGCTTGAGCGAGGTGTCGGCCGCTTCGGAGCCCGAGCCGGTGAAGAACACGTAGTCGAGCCCGGCGGGCGTGAGCTCCTTGATCCTGTTGGCCAGCTCGAACGAAAGCGGGTGGCCGAACTGGAAGGCGGGCGAATAGTCGAGCTTGGCGATCTGGCGGCTCACCGCTTCGGTGATCTCGGGGCGGCCGTGGCCGAGGCCCGAGCACCAGAGGCCCGAGAGGCCGTCGAAGATCTTGCGGCCGTCGCTGTCGGTGAAATAGGCGCCCTTGGCCTCCACGATGATCCGCGGATCGGCCTTGAAGTTGCGGTTGCCGGTGTAGGGCATCCAGTGCGCGTCGAGCCAGGCGGCGTCGGTCCGCAGGGCGGGCGTGGGTTCGATGGCGGGCGTTGCAAGGGTCATGGCGATTCCCGCGTGATGCGGGCTCCGATAGGGAAATGAGGTGGGTGGATTGTTCGCAGACCGTTCAGTGTGGAGAATGGTGCAATATCAATGTTCACTTGACACTTTATGCAAGTAAAGACACCGCCCGAAAGCGTTGCCCGGAACCGCGCCGTGCTGGGACAGCTCAGCGACATGGATCTGCGCCTGCTCAAGGTGTTCAAGAGCGTGGTCGATTGCGGCGGCATGGCGGCCGCCGAGCTGGAGCTGAACATCGGCACCTCCACGGTCAGCCGGCATGTGAAGGACCTCGAGACGCGGCTCGGCCTCGTGCTGTGCCGGCGTGGGCGGGCCGGCTTCGCGCTCACGGCCGAGGGCCAGCGCGTCTACGACGAGACGCTGCGGCTGCTGGCCTCGGTGGACGCCTTTCGCGGCAGCATCGACGACATCCACAACCGCATGGGCGGGCAACTCGAGGTGGCGCTGTTCGACAAGACGGCGACCAATCCGAAGGCGCGCATCAGCGAGGCCATCGCGCGCTTCTCGGAGATCGCGCCGGAAGTGCGCCTGGCCGTGCACGTGGGATCGATCAACGCCATCGAGCAGGGCGTGCTGGAGGGCAAGTTCCAGATCGGCATCATTCCGGCGCACCGCAGCTCGCAGAGCCTGGTCTATGCGGACCTGTTCGATGAAACCATGCTGCTGTACTGCGGCGCAGGACACCCGCTCTTCAAGGGTCCGCACGGCAAGCTGACCTGGTCGCGGCTGCGCGAGCACGACTTCGCCGGCCTCGGCTATCACTCGCCGAACATGGAGCTGAGTCACCGGGCCCAGTTGGCGCGCAAGGCCACCGGCTTCGACCAGGAGGCCATCGCCACGCTGATCCTCTCGGGACGCTTTCTCGGGTTCCTGCCCGACCACTATGCCCAGGTCTTCGAACAGCGCGGCGCGATGAAGGC
>NZ_JBFUCI010000695.1:0-1707 GCF_056405335.1 Variovorax sp. P1_H12_2 | reverse complement strand
TTCCCGACCATGGCCACCAAACGCGACTACTACGAAACCCTCGGCGTTCCCAAGAATGCGAGCGAGGAGGAAATCAAGAAGGCTTATCGCAAGCTCGCGATGAAGCATCACCCCGACCGCAACCACGGCGACACCGGCAAGGAGTCCGAGGCCAAGTTCAAGGAGGTCAAGGAAGCCTACGAAATGCTGTCGGACAGCCAGAAACGGGCCGCCTACGACCAGTACGGGCACGCGGGCGTCGACCCCAACATGCGCGGCGGGCCGGGCGCGGAAGGCTTCGGCGGCTTCGCCGAGGCCTTCGGCGACATCTTCGGCGACGTCTTCGGCGGCGCCCGCGGGGGCCGCCAGGGCAGCGGCCGCCAGGTGTTCCGCGGCAGCGACCTGAGCTATGCGATGGAAGTCACGCTCGAGGAAGCGGCCGAGGGCAAGGACGCCCAGATCCGGATCCCGAGCTGGGACGACTGCGGCACCTGCAAGGGCACGGGCGCCAAGCCCGGCACCAAGCCGATCACCTGCACCACCTGCCACGGCCAGGGCGCGGTCCAGATGCGCCAGGGCTTCTTCAGCGTGCAGCAGACCTGCCCGACCTGCCACGGCTCCGGCAAGATCATTCCGGAGCCCYGCGCCACCTGCCACGGCCAGGGCAAGATCAAGAACAACAAGACGCTGGAAGTGAAGATCCCTGCCGGCATCGACGACGGCATGCGCATCCGCAGCACCGGCAACGGCGAGCCCGGCACCAACGGCGGCCCGCCGGGCGATCTTTACATCGAGATCCGCCTCAAGAAGCACGAACTCTTCGAGCGCGACGGCGACGACCTGCACTGCGTGGTGCCGGTCAGCATCACGACGGCCGCGCTCGGCGGCGAGATCAACGTGCCGACCCTGAAGGGCGCGGCCGCGATCGACATCCCCGACGGCACCCAGAGCGGCAAGCAGTTTCGCCTCCGCGGCAAGGGCATCAAGGGGGTGCGTTCCAGCTACCCGGGCGACCTGTACTGCCACGTGCGGGTCGAGACGCCGGTCAAGCTGACCGAGCACCAGCGCAAACTCATGAAAGAGCTCGACGAGTCGCTCAAGAAGGGCGGCGAGAAGCACAGCCCGACCGACAAGGGCTGGTTCGACAAGGCGAAGGAGTTCTTCACCTGAGCGCCGCGTCGGCGGCGCTTGCCGGTCGACCCGGCAGCGATGGATTCCAGGCGGCCTGCGGGCCGCCTTTTTTGTGGGCCGGCGTCGCCGCCAGGCGCGGTCGGCGACGCCGCCCCCTCGGACGTTGAGCCAACACAGATCATGGAGGCCCATGAACAGAACCTGCGGACGCCGACAGCGACCCGGACGGTCCCGTGCACGAAGGCCGGCATCCTCGTACGATGGACCAATGCGGCAAGCGGCGGGTCCGGTTTTCGCCAATTGCTCCCGCTTTCCGCTGGAACTTTTTTACGACGATGAAATTCTTATTTGAAAAGCAATTTGCTCGACGCGCTCTTTGTTCTATGCTTTGAGCAAGTTCCTGCCTGAGGGGTCATTCCAAAGCGTGCACACATCACCTGGCACCATTCCTGCGAACGATGCAACGTGTGCAGCACGGAAACTCCGGGCAGCGCCCCGCTGACTCGATGGAGGTGTCTATGGATGTCATCAGTAACTTCGCCGCTCGGTACGAGCGTACGCGCGAAGAGGTTCTGTCCCTGCAGGACTATCTCGATA
>NZ_JBFUCI010000694.1:0-1711 GCF_056405335.1 Variovorax sp. P1_H12_2 | reverse complement strand
GTCCCAGCGCACCGCGCCGCGCCGATGGTGGGCGCGCACGCTGGAGATCGAAGTGAAGATGATGGTCGCCATCGAGGTCGCGATCGCCATCTTGACCGCGAGGTCGGCGGCGACGCCGCGCTGGCCGAGGATGATCGTGATGAACGGCACCATCAGCATGCCGCCGCCGATGCCGAGCAGGCCGGCGAGGAATCCGGTGCCAATGCCGAGCAGGGCGAGTTCGGCGATCAGCAGGGGTTCGATGGTCATTCGCAAGGATCCAGAAAAAAGCCACGGCGCCGATCGCGGGGCCGTGGCTGTCAGTGAGAGGTGTCTGCGAGTGTGAGCCGAACCCGCATCCTGAACCAGGGTTCAGGTGGGCGAGGTCAGCAAGGCTTCGGGTTCATCTGACGCGAGATGATCACACCTGCCAAGCGATATTCCAAGCCCTGCTCCGGAGAGCATTGGTACAAGGAAATATAGAGCCCAGCCTCGCACCGCAGACGATGCGTATTTTACGCCCTGCAGCCGCGGGCGCGCCGGATCTTCAGAGGAGATGTCCGTCGCCGGCCAGGGCCTGGTCCAGGCGCTGGATCAATTGCACGGCGCGGACCTCGTCTTCGGTGGCGTCCGCCGCGGGCGCGGGCGCAGGTACAGGTGCAGGCACCTGGGCCGGCGCCGGCGCCGCTTCGCGCTGCACCAGGTCGAAGGCCAGGTTGAGCGAGGCCAGCACCGCGATGCGGTCGCGGGCCTTGACCTTGCCGGCATCGCGGATCTTGCACATCGCACCGTCGACGCGTTCGACCGCGTCGCGCAATTGCGCCTCGCCGCCTTCGGGGCAGCCGAGCAGGTAGCTCTGGCCCATGATCTGGACTTCGATTTGTTTCATCAGGAAGAGCTGGCGTCTTGGGTGGGATCGACCGGGAGCTGATCGAGCAGGGCGTCGAGGCGCGTGCGGGCCGCGGCGAGCCGCGACTTGAGCGTGTCGCGTTCGCGCGTGAGCGCGTCGACCTGGTCCTGCAGCAACGCATTGGTGCGCTGTACTTCTTCGTGGCGCACGAGCAGGCGCTCGACGCGCTCGGCGATCTGGTCAATACGGCTCGATGCTGGCATGGAGGGCGATTGTAGGTTCCGCCGCCGGCGCGTTCGCGCCCGGTTGTTCCGGGCACATGCCGACAAACCCTACAATTCCGCTCGTTGGTGCTCGCGCCGCGGTTCACGCGTCGCAGTTCAACGGGAAGCAGGAGTCGAAGCCCCCCGGGGCCGAACCAACCTGCGCTGCCCCCGCAACGGTCAAGCAGTCGGCGCACTCGGGCGCCGCCCTCGTCAATCAGCCACTGGGTGCCCTGAAACAGGTGCACGGGAAGGCGACGAGGGTTGCACTGCCAGCCCGGATACCGGCCAACGAGGCGGCTGCCGCATGCGCGATGCATGCAGGCGGCCATGACGTCCAAGCGCTGGCGGGGAAGCCGGCGAAGGACTTTGACCTTTTGTCGCCCCCATGAAATCCTGCGTTCTTTCCACGCCCGCCTCCCGGTGCGCCTTGCCGCGGCTGCGGCCCCGCGCCCATGCCGTTTCGTCGGCCGTCGCGGCCTTGATTGCCGGTGCTGTCGGCGTCCCCACGCTGGCGTCGGCCCAGGAGGCGGCGCCAGCGCTGCCCGAGATGGTGGTCACCGCGACGCGGGTGCCGACCCGCGCCGACGAACTGGTGTCGGACACCGTGGTCATCGAC
>NZ_JBFUCI010000693.1:0-1713 GCF_056405335.1 Variovorax sp. P1_H12_2 | reverse complement strand
TGGCCAGGCCGAACAGCAGCAGCCCTGCGATGGCCGCATGGCGCAAGGCCTCGGCCGAGAGCCCTGCCACCTGCGAGAAGAGGCTGAACGCCACCGTCACGCCAGCGAACGCCGCGACGAATCCGGCCGTGATGAAGAGCGGCCGCACGCGATCCGGCGCATCGATCGATGCGCCCAGCACGATCGGCAGCATGGGCAGCACGCAAGGCGCCGCCACCGTCAGCACGCCGGCCGAGAACGCCAGGGCGAGATCGATCACAGGCACCGCCCGCGCAACGAGCCATACATTCGCAATCCTCGGAGGAAGTCCGGACTGGAATTCGTTGGCGCGGTGCGGCTCAGACCTGGTGTTTACCCTTAGTTCTGCGGCGCAGCGCGCTCAAAAGCGCCCGAGGTAGTCGAGCTTGCTGAGCGCCACGCCCCTGTGCCGCAGCACGTCGTAGGCCGTGGTGACGTGGAAGAAGAAGTTCGGCAGCGCAAACTGCAGCAGGTAGCGCTCGGCCGTGAACTTCAATTCATTGCCGCGCACCTTCATCGTGATCTCGCGCGCCTCGGCGCCGTCGATCAGCGTGCGGTCCACGCCCTGGAGAAATTCGATGGTCTTCGCGACCCGCGCCTGCAGCTCGGCATAGGTGGTCTCGGTATCGGGAAAGCTCGGCGCCGTGATGCCGGCCAGCCGCGCCGTACCGAGCTTGGAGGCGTCGCTCGCGCTCTGCACCTGCCCCGCCAGCGTGAACATGTCCGGCGCCAGCCGCGCATTGACGAGTTCGACCGGATCGATGCCCGAGGCCTGCGCATGCGCGAGGCCCTTGTCCAGCACATGCGAGAGCTGGCCGAGTCCGCGGCTGAACACCGGGACGGAAATGTCGTAGAGAGATAGCGCCATGAAGGAGGACTCCGTGTTGAGTGGGCGGCCCGATTGTCGGACCACCTTCGATCACGTGCCGGCAGCTCGGACAAAGGCCTCGATCGGGTCCAGATGGGCAGGCACGTTGAGCGCAGGCGCATGGCCGCAGCCCGGAACCTCGATCACCTGCAGGCGGCCCGCCGCACCGGGGYCGCGCCGGCGCATCTCGTCCAGCGTGTCCGGCAGCACCAGGTCGGATTCGGCGCCGCGCAGGCACAGCATCGGCGCCTCGATGGCGTCGTAGTGCGCCCACAGCAGGTAGTCGTCGGGATGGGCTTCGAACTGCCGCACCATCGCCGGGTCGTAGTGCGGCGTCACGCGGCCGTCGGGCAGCCGGCAGGTCGAGGTCTCGGTGAGCCGCCGCCATTGGGCATCGCTGAGCCAGCCATAGGGCTTGTAGACCGTGCGGAAGAACTGCTCGAGTTCGACCACGGTGTCGAAGGCCGGCGGCTGGCCCGCATACGAGCGAATGCGCGCGATCGCGGCCGCCGCGATCTGCGGCGCGTTGTCGTTGAGCACCAGGCTCGCGATGCGCGGCTTCATCGTCGGCTCGAGCAGGCCCGAGGCCGACACCATGCCGATGGCACCCCCCATCGAGGTCCCGACCCAGTGCACGCGCGTGAGCTTCAGTTCATCGAACAGCCCGAGCGCGAGCCGGCCGTAGAAGGACAGCTGGTACTCGTCGTCCGGCACCGGGCTCCACTGGCTCAGCCCGCGGCCGATGGTGTCGGGGCAGATCACGCGAAAGCCACGCTCGGCGAAATGCGAAGCGAGTTCATCCATGTCGCGGCAGGTGCGCGCGAGGC
>NZ_JBFUCI010000692.1:0-1715 GCF_056405335.1 Variovorax sp. P1_H12_2 | reverse complement strand
GCCCGACAATACCGAACTCAGTAAGCCCTATACCGAAGGCCCCCAGAGCGAGGGCAATAAGTCCAATTGGCATGTAAGCCTTCCTAATTAAATTTAAATGCAACTATTTGCGGAATTGTGATTCGTTTACCGCTTTTGTTATCAGTCTGCGTTCTAAACGCCTTGCCCCCACTGTCTCCATGACCGTTCTGTTGCATCCGCGCACAGCATTTGCCCCTACAGCCAGAGAGCGCTGCTTTAAACTGTTCTATAAATTCGAAAATTAAAGCGCAGGCAATACTAAATCCACAGGCAACCTTAAATGTGCAAGCTATGAATATCACAGTGCCGAAAAATGGATAAATCGGACGTGACCCTGGATCGCATGCGCACATTCGTGCGCGTGGCCGAGCGCGGCAGTCTGTCAGCGGTAGCGCGGGAACTGGGGGTCGGCCAATCGACGATCACGCGGCATCTGCGTGAGCTTGAAGAGGCGGTGGGCGTGCCTTTGCTCAGCCGGACCACTCGGCGCGTAACACCGACTGAAGAGGGCAGCCACTACTACGCCAGCAGCGTGCAGATCCTGAGGCTGGTGGACCAGGCCGGTGGGGAGGCGCGCAGGATGCGCGAAGCGCCGTCCGGCACGATCCGCATCTCGTGCACGGCCGCATTCGGCGTCTTGCATCTCAGCAGGCTGATCTTCGCCTTTCAAGAGCGCTATCGCGACATCTCCGTCGATCTCAGCCTGACTGACGAGCGCATCGACCTTATCCAGGGAGGGGTCGATATCGCGCTACGCCTGGGCCCGCTGAGCGACAGTTGCATGAAGCATCGCTCGCTCGGCCAGAGCCGGCGCTTGCTGGTCGCGGCCCCGGGCTACCTGGCCGCCCACGGCACGCCGGTTGTGCCGCAGGATCTGGCCGGCCATGGGGGTATCCGAATGTCAAACGTCGCCGGCAGCGACACGCTCACCTTGTTGGGAGCAGACAGCCAACGCCACGTGGTGCCGCTTGGCGGGCGTTTGCGGGTCGATCACGGGCTGGCCGCCCGCGAGGCCTTGGCGGCCGGGAGGGGCATTGGCGCCGCCCATGAGTGGCTGGTCGGCGACCTGCTGGCTGCAGGGCAACTCGAGGTCATCCTGCCGGACTATTCGTTGCAGCCCGTGCCGTTGAACATCTTGATCGTGCCAGAGCGATCCGGCATTTCCCGCGTGCGGCTGCTGGTTGACTTTCTGGCCAGGAAGATCTGCGACGTCCCGGGGATCGGAACGGCACAATCGACGTAGCCGCCGGCGAGAGCCGAGCCGAGTGCACCCTTTTCAGCATCGCCGCAGGCCTTTTGGCCGCTCAGGCCGCCAGCACCGCCGGCAGTTCCACCCCGGTGTAGCTGCGCACCAGCCGCAGCAGCTCGTCTTCCGAATACGGCTTGCCGAGGTAGTGGTTGACGCCCAGCGCGCGCGCGTGATCGTGGTGCTTCTCGGCGATCCGCGAGGTGATCATGATGATCGGCAGGTCGGCCAGCGACTGGTCGGCGCGGATGTTGCGCGCCAGGTCGAAGCCGTCCATGCGCGGCATCTCGATGTCCGACAGGACGACCGCCGGCCGCTCCTGCTGCAGCCGCTCGAGCGCCTGCAGGCCGTCGGCCGCCAGCGCCACACGGTAGCCCTCGCGCTGCAGCAGGCGCTGCGTGACGCGCCGAACCGTGATCGAATCATCCACCACCAGCACCAGGGGCAC
>NZ_JBFUCI010000691.1:0-1725 GCF_056405335.1 Variovorax sp. P1_H12_2 | reverse complement strand
GTCCAGATGGCTTCCATGCGCAGCAGCACGCCGGCGTCCATCACGCCGTCGGCCAGCGCCTCCCAGGTCTTGACCTCGGCGCGCTCACGGCTTTGCTGCGGGATCAGCTTGCCGACCGGCGACAGGGTGTCGAGGTATTCGACGATCACGCGCGAGTCGAACATGGCCTCGCTGCCGTCCATGATCAGGCAGGGCACCTTGCCGAGCGGGTTGGAACTGGAAATCGTGGTGTCGGCAGACCAGACGTCTTCGATCACGAACTGGTAGTCGAGCCGCTTTTCGGCCATGACCACGCGCACCTTGCGCACGTAAGGGCTGGCAGCGGATCCGATCAGTTTCATGCGGGCATTCCCCCCATCAGGGTCTTCGTTGTAGCGCTTTGATTCTAGGGGAAGGCGGGCAGCGCGAAATCCCGTTCCGGCCCCGCGTTCCGAAGCGAAATTGCTTCGGCCGGGCCGCAACCTAAAATTGGCCCATGAGTTTCTCCACCGTCTCCGCCCTTTCCCCCCTCGACGGCCGTTATGCGGCCAAGCTCTCGGCGCTGCGCCCGCTGATGAGCGAACAGGGCTACATGCACCGGCGAGTGCAGGTCGAGGTGGCGTGGTTCATCGCCCTCTCGGACTGCGGCTTCGCCGAATTCAAGCCTCTCACCGGCGGCGCCCGCAAATACCTGCTCGGCCTGGTTTCCAACTTCTCCGAGGCCGACGCGGTCGCGATCAAGCAGATCGAGAAGACCACCAATCACGACGTGAAGGCGGTCGAATACTGGATCAAGTCGAAGTTCGAGGCCCGCCCGGAACTGCTGGCCGCGTCCGAATTCGTCCATTTCGCCTGCACCAGCGAGGACATCAACAACACCAGCCATGCGCTGCAGATCCAGGCTGCGCGCGAAAAAGTGATGCTGCCGGCGATCGACGGCCTGATCGCGACCCTGCGCGACATGGCGGGCAAGTTCGCCGATGTGGCCATGCTCTCGCGCACCCACGGCCAGACCGCCAGCCCGACCACCGTCGGCAAGGAACTCGCGAACGTCGCGGTGCGGCTCGCCAAGGCGCGCGAGCAGATCGCGGCCGTGCAACTGCTGGGCAAGATGAACGGCGCGGTCGGCAACTACAACGCCCACATGGCCGCCTGGCCCGATTTCGACTGGGAAGCCTTCAGCTGCAAGGTGGTCGAGACGCCCGCGCCGCTCGGCCTGGGCCTGGCTTTCCAGCCCTACAGCATCCAGATCGAGCCGCACGACTACATGGCCGAGCTGTTCGACGCCGTGGCGCGCGCCAACACTATCCTGGTCGACTTCTCGCGCGACATCTGGGGCTACGTGAGCCTGGGCTACTTCAAGCAGCGCCTGAAGCCCGGCGAGATCGGCTCCTCGACGATGCCGCACAAGGTCAACCCGATCGACTTCGAGAATGCCGAGGGCAACCTGGGCCTGGCCAATGCGCTGCTGCGCCATCTGAGCGAGAAGCTGCCGATCAGCCGCTGGCAGCGCGACCTCACCGACAGCACGGTGCTGCGCAACATCGGCGTCGCCTTCGGCTATGCCACGCTCGCCTACGCCAGCCTCGCCACCGGCCTGGGCAAGCTCGAACTCAACCAGGAAGCGCTGGCCGATGACCTCGACAGCTCCTGGGAAGTGCTCGCCGAGCCGATCCAGACCGTGATGCGGCGCTTCGGCGTGCAGGGTGCCTACGAGCAGCTCAAGGAAGTCACGCGCGGCAAGAC
>NZ_JBFUCI010000690.1:0-1729 GCF_056405335.1 Variovorax sp. P1_H12_2 | reverse complement strand
CCCAGGCCCATCGTGAGCATCGACTTGCCCTCGTTGTAGACCTGCGAGCCCAGGATTTCGCTGAGCCTGATCGACTGCCGCTTCGCGTTCGGCAACTCGAGCGCCATGAAGTTCTTGCCGGGAATGGTCTCGACCACGCGGATCGACACCAGGGAGAGCGAACGCGCCAGGTCCTTCGCGAGACCCACGATCTGCGAGCCCTTGACGCCGGTGGCCGGCTCGATCTCGTAGCGGGTGATCACCGGGCCCGGCGAGGCCAGCACCACGCGCACCTCGACGCCGAAGTCCTTGAGCTTCTTCTCGATCATGCGCGAGGTCATCTCGAGCGTGTCGGGCGAGACGGTTTCCTGGCGTGCCTGCGCGGCRTCGAGCAGGTCGACCTGCGGCAGCTTGCTGTCGGGCAGCTCGCGGAACAGCGGCTTCTGGCGCTCCTTGGCCACCCGGTCGCTCTTGGGCACTTCGGCCAGGGCCGGCTCGATCTGCACCGGCGGCGAGGGCGCGCGGCGCTTGAGCCGCGGAATGATGCGCAGCTCCTCGTCGGGCGCCTCGGGCTCGAGACCCGGGTCGACGGCGGACAGCTCTTCGCGCTCGCGCACCGCCTGCTTGCCCATCGCGATGTCCTGCGCGATCTCGCGCTTTTCGCGCCGCGACTCGAACAGCGAATACAGGCGCGTCCCGATGCGTTCGGCGATCTGGCCCCAGGAGAAGCGAAACACCAGCGCCGAGCCGATCACGCCAGCGGCGATCGCGATCAGCGCCGAGCCGGTGAAGCCCATCCACTTGACACTCGCCGGCCCGACCAGGTAGCCGAGCACGCCGCCGCCGTGTCCCGGCAGGCGGAACTCGAGCCGGTAGAGGCGCGACCATTCGAGCATCGCGCTCGCGCAGAGCAGCAGGATCAGGCCGAACCAGAAGGCGAGACGGCTGCGGTTGAAGGGGCCGCGCGGCGGCTGCTCGCCCGGGGCTTCCTCGCCGCCACGCATCCAGCCGGCCAGGGAGGACAGCCAGACGCGCAGCCCGGCCGCCAGGCACCACCAGACCGAGTAGCCGGCCAGGAAGTAGCTCGCGTCGGCCAGCCAGGCGCCGATGCGGCCGCCCCAGTTCTTGATCTCGCCACCGGTGCCCGACGTCGACCAGGCGGCGTCCGAGGGCGTGAAGCTCAGCATCGCGAGCAGCCAGAACAAGAGCACCACGAACCCCGCGATCAGGGTGATCTCGTGCGCGAAACGCATCGCGCGCAGCCGCACCGGCTGCGCCTCGCCGGCCGAGGCGTTTTGAAGGGTATTGAGCGAATAAGTCATGAAAGGCACGCCGGCCGGCCCGCGACGGCGGGCAGGCTCGGAAAAACTACAACGAAAACGCCCGCGGCCGCGTTGTCAGGGCCGGCGACGTGGTGGCCGGCGCGCTGCGGCGCCGCCGGCCTGACGGTCAGGTGAGCGATGAGAGTCGTTCCTTGACGATCATCGAGCCGTCGGGCTGGGTCTGGACGAAGCCACGCTCCTCCAGATCCTTCATGACGCGGCTTACCATCTCGCGCGAGGCGCCGACCATCTTGGCCAGGTCCTGGCGCGAGATCTTGTCGCGCACCTTGAGGTTGCCCTCGCCATCGTCGACCGCGAACTCGAGCAGCGAGCGCGCCACGCGGCCATAGACGTCCATCAGCGCCAGCGACTCGATCTTGCGATCGGCGTGACGCAGGCGCGCCACCAGGCCGCGCATGATGTTGTAG
>NZ_JBFUCI010000689.1:0-1756 GCF_056405335.1 Variovorax sp. P1_H12_2 | reverse complement strand
CCGTGGTGTCGTTCTCGGAGGTGCCGCAACGCTTGACCGAAGGCCACGCGGAATTCGAGGTGTTTCTAGCCGGACGCGCACGCTGGACGTTGTATGTCGAGGTCGGGACCGCGCAGACCCTGCCGTCGCGCCAGAGCTACCGTGATGCCGCGGCGCAGGCACGCTGCATCCTGCGGCTGCACCGCCGCCGTGGTGCGCGGCTGCGTGTATCGAATCGGTTGTTCCAGGCATGGATCGACAAGTCCGAGGCCGACCTCGCGTTGCTGACCACCGAATTGCCCACCGGCCCGTATCCCTACGCCGGCATTCCATGGTTTGCGACGCCCTTCGGCCGCGATGCGGTGATCACGGCGATGCAGACGCTCTGGATCGATCCGGCCCTTGCGCGTGGGGTGCTTTCTTTCCTGGCGGCTCACCAGGCGCTCGAGACGTCGACCTTCCGGGACGCCGAGCCGGGCAAGATCATGCACGAGACGCGCAAGGGCGAAATGGCGGCGGTCAACGAATTGCCCTTCGGCCAGTACTACGGCGGCGTCGACACCACCCCGTTGTTCGTAATGCTGGCCGCAGCCTACGCCCAGCGCACCGCAGACTCCGCATTCATCAACGGCATATGGAGCGCGCTGGTGGCGGCAATGACGTGGATCGAGGGCAACGTGGCACGCCATGGCGGCTTCCTAAGCTACGCACGCGGAGAGGCCACCGGGCTCGCCAACCAGGGCTGGAAGGACAGCCACGACTCCGTGTTCCACGAAGACGGCAGCTCGCCGGTTGGACCGATCGCCTTGGTGGAGGTACAGGGCTACACGTATGCAGCATTGCGCGGTATGGCGTCGCTGGCAACCGGCCGCGGCGATGACCTTGCTTCTGCACGGTGGAGCGAGTCTGCGTCGTCCCTGGCGGCCCGGGTGGAGCAAGCCTTCTGGCAGGACGATCTCCAGTTCTATGCGATCGCGCTTGACGGTAAGGGCAGCCCATGCCGCGTGCGCGCTTCCAACGCCGGCCACCTTTTGTTCAGCGGCCTCCCCTCGCCCGAACGTGGCCGCATCGTGGCTCGGCATCTTCTTTCGGGCGCTTTTGATTCCGGATGGGGCGTGCGCACGCTGCCTTCAAACATGGCGCGCTTCAACCCGATGTCCTATCACAACGGCTCTGTCTGGCCGCACGACGTGGCACTTTGCGCCGCGGGGGTGGCGCGGTATGGCGACCGCGATGGCGCCGTCCATCTGCTGAACAACCTTTTCGAGGCCGCCGCGTTCTTCGGGCTGCGCCTGCCCGAATTGTTTTGCGGATTCAAGCGTTCGCCAGGCGAATCGCCCACCGCCTACCCGGTAGCCTGTCTTCCGCAGGCCTGGGCTGCTGGATCGGTGTTCATGCTGCTGCAGGCGTGCCTGGGGGTGGAAATCGACGCACAGGCAGACGACATGCTCATCAACAGACCTCGGTTGCCCGTCGGCATCGATTCACTGAACATCGGCAACGTTTCCGTGGGCGCAAGCCGATTCGATTTGGCGTTCCGGCGGGTGGAGGGCGGCGTGGTGGCCTTCGTCGAGCCGGAAGGCGGCGCGTCACCCACGCGCGTCGAAGTGCGCCTCTAACGGCCGCCGGCCACGCGCGTTGTCTTCGCGGCCCTGCAGGCCTGTTGCGCCTCCGTGGCACGCTTATGTGCCGCTTGTTCGGCCTGGAGCCCGCCGCTTCGCCCGGACTGCGCACGCGGTCGACACCCTTGTCGGCGACGCGTGGCCTTGCGCAAGGC
>NZ_JBFUCI010000688.1:0-1761 GCF_056405335.1 Variovorax sp. P1_H12_2 | reverse complement strand
TGCTGCTGCGCGCGGTGAGCTACCGCAACGAGCCGCTCGACACGCTGGTGCAGCGCGCGCTCACCGGCGGGACGGCCGGCGTGATGCAGGTGGCGGTGGCAGCGCCGCAGAATCAGGCAAGAAGAAAGCACAGTGACAAAGACATCCGTGACCATCAGCAATAAGCTGGGGCTGCATGCACGCGCCTCGGCCAAACTCACCAAACTCGCGGGCAGCTTCCCGTGCGAGGTCTGGCTCGCGCGCGGCGATCGCCGCGTCAATGCCAAGAGCATCATGGGCGTCATGATGCTGGCCGCGGGCCTCGGCGTCACGGTGGAGATCGAGACCATCGGCGAGCGCGAGCAGGAGGCGCTCGATGCGATCGTTGCATTGATGAACGACAAGTTCGGCGAGGGCGAGTGACCTTCGTTGTCCACGGTCTCCCTGTTGCCCGTGGCATCGCCATCGGGCGGGCGGTGCTGGTGGTCTCGAGCCGCATCGACGTCGCCCACTACTTCATCAAGCCGGAACAGATCGAGACCGAGATCGATCGGGTCCGGATGGCGCGCAACGCGGTGGCCGAGGAGCTGCAGAAGCTGCAGGCCAGCGTCGCGCTGATGGGGCCCAACGATGCACCGCACGAACTCTCGGCGCTGCTCGAGGTGCACCAGATGCTGCTGCAGGACGAGGTGCTCACGGGCGGCGTCAAGCACTGGATCGTCGAGCGGCTCTACAACGCCGAATGGGCGCTGACCACCCAGCTCGAGGTGGTGGCGCGCCAGTTCGACGAGATGGAGGACGAATACCTGCGCGAGCGCAAGGCCGACCTGGAGCAGGTGGTCGAGCGGCTGCTGCACCGCATGAAGGGCACGGCGGCGGTGCTGGCGCCGACGCCGCCGCGCCGCAAGCGCACCGCCGAGGAAGACGACCACCACGACCTGATCGCCGGCGACGCCTTCGATGCGCCCTTGGTGCTGATCGCGCACGACCTGTCGCCGGCCGACATGCTGCAGTTCAAGAAGAGCGTGTTCGCGGGCTTCGTGACCGACGTCGGCGGGCGCACCTCGCACACCGCGATCATCGCGCGCAGCATGGACATCCCGGCCGTGGTCGGCGCCCGCAGCGCCAGCCAGCTGGTGCGCCAGGACGACTGGGTGATCATCGACGGCGATGCCGGCGTGATGATCGTCGACCCGTCGCCGATCATCCTGGCCGAATACGGCTTCAAGCAGCGCCAGGGCGACCTCGAGCGCGGGCGCCTGTCCCGGCTGCGCCACAAGCCGGCCGTGACGCTGGACGGCCAGCGGGTCGAACTGTTGGCCAACATCGAGATGCCCGAGGACACGCTGGGCGCGGTCAAGGCCGGCGCGGTCGGCGTCGGGCTGTTCCGCAGCGAGTTCCTCTTCATGGGGCGCGAATCGCACAACCTCACGCGGCTGCCCGACGAGGAGGAGCAGTACCAGGCCTACCGGCGCGCGGTCGACGGCATGAAGGGCATGCCGGTCACGATCCGGACCATCGACGTCGGGGCCGACAAGCAGCTGGACGGCAAGATGGGGCGTGAGGATTCGCACCTGAATCCGGCCCTGGGCCTGCGCGCGATCCGCTGGAGCCTGGCCGACCCGGCGATGTTCCTGACGCAGTTGCGCGCCATCCTGCGGGCCGCGGCGCATGGCGAGATCCATCTGCTGATCCCGATGCTGGCGCACGTCAGCGAGATCCGCCAGACGCTCTCGCTGATCGACTTCGCGCGCGCCGAACTGGACAACCGCGGTGTGGTGC
>NZ_JBFUCI010000687.1:0-1782 GCF_056405335.1 Variovorax sp. P1_H12_2 | reverse complement strand
ATCCAGTTCTATCAGCAGCTGCTGCGCAACACGGCACAGCCCCAGTAACCGCCATTCCTCTTTCTCAAAGGACTCCATCATGACCCGCGCCGTCATCGTCTCCACCGCCCGCACGCCGCTCGCCAAGAGCTGGAAGGGTGCCTTCAACATGACGCACGGCGCCACGCTCGGCGGCCACGCGGTGCAGCATGCCGTGCAGCGCGCCGGCATCGATCCGGCCTCGGTCGACGACGTGATCATGGGCTGCGCGACGCCCGAAGGCGCCACCGGCTCGAACATCGCGCGCCAGATCGCGCTGCGCGCCGGCCTGCCGATCACGACCTCGGGCATGACCATCAACCGCTTCTGCTCGTCGGGCCTGCAGACCATCGCCACCGCCGCCCAGCGCATCATCGCCGGCGAGGGCGAGGTCTATGTGGCTGGCGGCGTCGAGAGCATCTCCTGCGTGCAGAACGAGGCCAACAAGCACATGCTGGCCGACCCCTGGCTGGTCAAGCACAAGCCCGAGATCTACTGGAACATGCTGCAGACCGCGGAGCAGGTCGCCAAGCGCTACAACATCGGCCGCGACGCGATGGACGAGTACGGCGCCGCCAGCCAGCAGAGGGCCACGGCCGCGCTCGAAGCCGGCCGCTTCAAGGACGAGATCGCGCCGATCACCGTGCTGGCCGGTGTGGCCGACGCGGTGCTGGGCCTGCGCACCAAGGAAGTCACGATCGAGAACGACGAAGGTATCCGCGCCGGCACCACCAAGGAAGGCATCAGCGGCATCCGTCCGGCGATTCCCGGCGGCCTGATCTCGGCCGGCAATGCCAGCCAGTTCTCCGATGGCGGCGGCGCCTGCGTGCTGGTCGACGAGAAGTACGCCGAGCAGAAGGGCCTGAAGCCCCTGGGCCGCTTCCTCGGCTTCGCGGTCGCGGGCTGCGAGCCCGACGAAATGGGCATCGGTCCGGTGTTCGCGATCCCGAAGGTGCTGAACCGCCTGGGCCTGAAGGTCAGCGACATCGACCTGTGGGAACTCAACGAAGCCTTCGCGGTGCAGGTGATCTACTGCCGCGACAAGCTGGGCATTCCGGGCGACCGGCTCAACGTCGACGGCGGCGCGATCGCGGTCGGCCACCCCTACGGCGTGAGCGGCCAGCGCCTCACGGGCCATGCCTTGATCGAAGGCAAGCGCCGCGGCGCCAAGAAGGTGGTCGTGACGATGTGCATCGGCGGCGGCATGGGCGCCGCCGGCGTGTTCGAAATCCTCTGACGCGCGAGCCCCAGGCCATGGCCGCGCCCGCGCAGCAGGCCACTCCCGAGCAGTTCCTGGCCATGGGCCGGGAGGTGCTCGCGACCCAGCCCTTCAGCGTGCTGGTCGGAGCCGAGATGCATGCGCTGCGGCCGGGCTTCATCGACCTGCAACTGCCGATCACCGACAAGCTGAAGCAGCAGCATGGCTTCGCCCATGGCGGCGCGGTCAGCTACCTGGCCGACAACGCGCTGACCTTTGCCGGCGGCACCGCGATGCAGGTGCCGGTGGTCACGGCCGAGTTCAAGATCAACTACCTCCGTCCGGCCATCGGCGAGCGCCTGATCGCGCGCGCCCGGGCCGTGCACGTCGGCCGTACCCAGGCGGTCTGTACCTGCGAAGTCTTTGCGGTCAAGGGCGGCGAGGAAAAGCTCTGCGCGCTGGCCCAGGGCACCATTGCAGCTCAGCCGTCGGCGCCGGATGCCCAGGCCGCACCGAGTTCCAATCCATAGACACAGCCCAGCGTTCCCATCCATGAGCCTTCGTCC
>NZ_JBFUCI010000686.1:0-1788 GCF_056405335.1 Variovorax sp. P1_H12_2 | reverse complement strand
CTATTGCCCGCCTGGCAAGGACAACACCTGCGGCAAGCGCTTCTGCTGGAAGCTCGGCGACCTGCCGGAGGGATACGACCACAAATACACGTACTCGCATCTCGGCTACAACCTGAAGATCACCGACATGCAGGCTGCCTGTGCGCTGGCCCAACTCGACAGGCTCGACGGATTCGTGGCAGCGCGCAAGAAGAACTTCGACTACCTCAAGGACCGGCTGCGCGGTGCAGAAGAGTTTCTCGAATTGCCCGAGGCCACGCCCGGCGCCGAACCATCCTGGTTCGGCTTTCCCATCACCCTGCGTGAAGCCGCCAACACGCGGCGCGTAGACCTGTTGACCTACCTCGACCAGCAAAAGGTCGGCACGCGACTCCTGTTCGCAGGAAATCTGCTGCGCCAGCCCTACATGGTCGGGCGCAAGTACCGGGTGGTGGGGGAACTCAAACACACAGACCGCATCATGAACGACACGTTCTGGATCGGCGTCTATCCAGGTCTGACCGAGCCCATGCTCGACCATGTCGTCGAAAGCATCGAAACCTATCTTGGCCTGCGGTTTGACTGATCCGGTCAAGCCGGTTTCAAGAGAGGATCTCGACGAGATCCTGCGACTGACCGCCACCGCGGTGTGGGAGGGTCTTCGCGAACAATCTCTGTTCATCACCGGCGGGACTGGCTTCGTGGGCAAGTGGTTGCTGGAGTGCTTGCTCCACGCCGATCGCGAGATGGATCTGGGGCTGAAGTTGACGGTGCTGACGCGGGAGCCCGACAGCTTTGCGCGTGCCTCCGCCCACTTGGCGAAGGCGCCGGTTGTGCATCTCGTCAAGGGCGATGTTGTCGACTTTGAGTTCCCTCGCGGGGTATTCTCTTCGGTCGTGCATGCCGCCTTGCCTGTGGCGCCCCCGCAAGCGGGAGGCAGCGAGTTGCGGCAATTGGCCGAGGCCGGCGCGCGTCGAATTTGCGAGTTTGCGGCCGCGACCGGCGCGCGGCGGTTGCTGCACATCAGTTCCGGAGCGGTGTATGGCGCTCAATCGAGGGATGGCTTGCTGTCGGAAGATTCGCCGTGGAGCGGCGGAGATGGTGCCAACGAGTACACCCGCGCCAAGCGATTGGCCGAGACCGTCGTCGCGCAGGCGTGGCCTTTCGATGTCGTGATCGGCCGCTGTTTCGCCTTCATCGGCCCGTACCTGCTCCCATCGAGCGGTGCGGCGGCAGCCCAGTTCATCGAGCAAGCCGCATGCGGCAAGGGTGTCGTCGTCGCAGGCACAGGTGATGCGGTCCGGGCCTATCAATATGCTGGCGACATGGTGCGCTGGCTTTTGAGCGTCTTGGTGCTCGGAGCACCGGGCCGCGCTTACAACATCGGTTCCGATGCGCTGGTGACGATCGCTCAACTCGCCGACGAGGTAACTCGGCTCGGAGATACTGGCATAGCGCCGCAATTGCTCGCCCGTTCCGCCTCGGGTCTCGCCGGTGCGCACTACGTGCCCGACGTGCGGCGTGCGGCCGGCGAACTCGGTTTGACCAACGCGGTGACCCTCGAAGAGGGCATTCGCCGAACCCTTTCCTGGCGAGCCAGCGCGTAGCGCGCTGCCGCCACTTCCAATATGAAACCCCAATTTGAACCTTCGACCTTGCGCAAGACCGTGGTCGAGATGGCCTACGCGGGAAATGCCGTCCACCTGGGCTGCGCCTTCTCGATCATCGAACTGTTGTCCTGCCTTTACCACCGCCACATGCGCTATGACGAGAGCAATGCCGCCGACCCCGCGCGTGACTACCTGGTGC
>NZ_JBFUCI010000685.1:0-1791 GCF_056405335.1 Variovorax sp. P1_H12_2 | reverse complement strand
CGACACCGAGCGCGACTACTTCCTGACGGCCGACGAATCGAAGGAGTACGGCCTGATCGACCAGGTCATCTCCAAGCGCAGCTGAAAGGCGCGCGCTGAGGCGAGCGCGCAACAACGGCGTTTTCCTGTGGGAAAGCGCCGTTTTTCTTCAGGCCAGCGATGGGCTTGTGGGCTTTCATCTTCGCTATCATTGTTAAACCCCTGTTACGAGGCATCTGCCCATGGCCGAGAAAAAAGGCTCCTCCAGCGAAAAAACGCTCTACTGCTCGTTCTGCGGGAAGAGTCAGCACGAGGTCAAGAAGCTGATTGCCGGACCGTCGGTCTTCATCTGCGACGAGTGCATCGACCTCTGCAACGAGATCATTCGCGACGAATTGCCGACGGGCGATGACGCGCGCGAGGCGCGCAACGACCTGCCGACCCCGCTGGAGATCAAGTCCAACCTCGACAATTACGTGATCGGCCAGGAGCCGGCCAAGCGGATGCTGTCGGTGGCGGTCTACAACCACTACAAGCGGCTGCGCCACAAGGAAAAGTCCAAGGGCGACGACGTCGAGCTCAGCAAGAGCAACATTCTCCTGATCGGCCCGACCGGTTCGGGCAAGACCCTGCTGGCGCAGACCTTGGCGCGCATGCTCGACGTGCCGTTCGTGATGGCCGACGCCACCACGTTGACCGAGGCCGGGTACGTCGGCGAGGACGTCGAGAACATCATCCAGAAGCTGCTGCAGAGCTGCAACTACGAGGTCGAGCGGGCCCAGCGCGGCATCGTCTACATCGACGAGATCGACAAGATCTCGCGCAAGTCGGACAACCCCTCGATCACCCGCGACGTCTCGGGCGAGGGCGTGCAGCAGGCGCTGCTGAAGCTGATCGAAGGCACCATGGCCAGCGTGCCGCCCCAGGGCGGGCGCAAGCACCCGAACCAGGACTTCCTGCAGATCGACACCACCAACATCCTGTTCATCTGCGGCGGCGCCTTCGCCGGGCTCGAAAAGGTGATCGAGAACCGCACCGAGGCCTCCGGCATCGGTTTCGGCGCCTCGGTCAAGAGCAAGAAGCAGCGCAGCGTCACCGAGGTGTTCCGCGAGGTCGAACCCGAGGACCTGATCAAGTTCGGGTTGATCCCTGAGCTGGTCGGGCGGATGCCGGTGGTCGCTTCGCTGGCCGAACTGAGCGAAGACGCCCTGGTGCAGATCCTGACCGAACCCAAGAATGCGGTGGTCAAGCAGTTCACCAAGCTGCTGCAGATGGAAGGCGTCGACCTCGAGATCCGTCCGGCGGCGCTCAAGGCCATTGCCCGCAAGGCCCTGGCGCGCAAGACCGGCGCGCGCGGCCTGCGCTCGATCCTCGAGCAGTCGCTGATCGACACCATGTTCGAGCTGCCGAACGCCACCAATGTCGACAAGGTGGTGGTCGAGGAGTCGACCATCGACGAGAACAAGCCACCGCTGCTGGTCTATCGCGAGGCCGCCAAAAAGGCCTGAATGCAGCTGCACCGGACGCGCCCTTCCCGCCAGGCGTCCGGCGTCTTCGACGAAGACCGTGCCCGCCCACTTGAAAAGTGCGCGCGGCCGACCATCTTTCCATGATCAAGTAAAGGATTTCCATGTCCGGTCATACCCCCCTGCCTGCTTCCGAGCTCGACCTGCCGCTGTTGCCGCTGCGCGACGTGGTCGTGTTCCCTCACATGGTGATTCCGCTTTTCGTCGGCCGGCCCAAGAGCATCAAGGCGCTTGAGTTGGCGATGGAAGCCGAGCGCCGCATCATGCTGGTGGCGCAGAAGGCCGC